>CAVEUC010000069.1:0-2010 GCA_963619035.1 Lachnospiraceae bacterium GAM79 | reverse complement strand
TTTATAATTTTAATTCAATAAAGTGTATATAACCTAAGTGTAATTTAATATAATACCTGTCTTTTTAAGATAAACCTATTTTATTGTGCTAAAACGATATTTTTTGAAGGATTCTAAATCTTTTTCATTAAATATCTTTTTATTTATTGGGAGATTTGTTATTGAAATCAAATTATCAATACAATACCTCTTTTTTAAGAGATTTACATATAATTCTTCATTGTCAAAAACTTCAAATTTTCTAATAAAATTAATAATTGAGATAGCTGGAATTTCGTCTTTTAATATGATTAATTCAACATATCTAATAAAAACTAAAGCAAGATAACACATTAAAAAATGGCCATAAATTTTGTATTTGCCTTGCAAATATGCAGGCCTTGCACAAAGATCAGTTTTAAGAATTCTAAATGATTCTTCAATACGCCATAATCTATGATAAACATTATAAATTTCTTTCGCTGGTATCGTTGTTTCTGATGTAATTAACATATTATAACCACAATATTTTAAGTCTTTTTCTATCTTCTTTTGATCGATTATTTTTTTAACGTTTTCTACAGTTATTTCGCCATCATCATCAATTTTTGCAAAATTTATATATCTTGAGCATTCGCCATATTCTGATTTTTTAGCCTGTGAAAGTGCTAGCTTTTTTGCTTTCTCAATTAACATATTGATTTCAATTTTGTGTTTATCTTCAAGTTTTTTTGACCAATATATAATCCTTTTTTGCCTAAAATTCTTTGAATATTTAGTGCCATTAAAAATGAAGTCATATTTAAAATCATCTATACATTCTTTATATTTGAAAGTGCAATTTTCTTCGCAATCTTTAATATAATCATCTTCTTTATCGACCCATACAAGTTCCTTTGCAGAAAGTTTCTTAACTGAATTAGAGTAGATGTATCCGTCATTATTTTTAATACATTCAAAAATATTTTGGCCACAATTGAGCCCTTTATCTGCGACCTGAATTGTCTTTCCTTTTATTTGATTTGATTTTTTCATTTCATTGATTATTTCTCTGATAATTGGTTTTTCGCTTTTATTTCCAGGAAACATTTTCATAGAAATTGGCATTTGGTTTTTATCTAATAAGAGCCCCATTCCAATTATTGGGTTATTTCTATTTTCTTTGCTTGGTCCTTTTTGTTTATCGTCATATGGTTTATCGATTTCAAAATAATAATTAGTGCAATCAAAGAAAACTTTATCAGTGGTAAATTTGTAGAGACTTTTAAAATGCTTGTTGAATAATTCTATAACACTTTGATAGTCTTCGCCTAAAACGTCGAGAGCATCGAGCATATTTGCATAAGTGAAGTTTGAGTCAAAGAAAAACTTATCTTTCAAATTATTGTATTCATTTAATTTTGATGATGGATCATAAATTTGTGACGCAATTAAAAACTTCATGACATCATACAATTTATAATTAACTCTTCTTCCATAATTAAACACATTTATAGGTAATTCAATGTTTAAAGAATCTAAAAAAGAAGAAACAAAAGAAGCTCCTAAATTTTTAATATCGCACAAATCATCGATGGTTTTTATTCGGCTCAATCTTGCTTTTTCTTTTCTTTCTTGTTCCAATTTAGTAACTAGTTCTTGTGCATAATTTAGCGGATCTTTGATTCCTTTTTTTAATAAATCTTCATGATAGCCTATAACTGATATTGATTTTTGTGTTACATGTCTTTTTTCTTTGTTGTAATTTCCATCATAAATTTGATAATAAATGCCTTTATTTGTCTTGGTTTTCTTTAAAAAATAACTCATAATTTGCCTCTTCTATATTATAGCACAATATAGCACAATATAAAACATAAAATTAAAGATTTTTGTCAAGTGTTTGAAATAATAAAAAAATATCGACCAAGCCGATATTTTGAATTTTTTAATATAGATAAGGTTAAAAAGATTATTGTGCTAACTTAAAAAGACGGGTTTGTCATTATTGAGCCGCAGGCCTCTAAAACTGCATTTGAAACAAAGTTTTCG
>CAVEUC010000068.1:0-2115 GCA_963619035.1 Lachnospiraceae bacterium GAM79 | reverse complement strand
TCCCGTTTTCCGTAGCAACACATGAAACTCTCCGTAGATCAAACATAATGAAATCACTCTAAGTACTACTATGTAGTACTTATTTTTTTAAAATTTGTCAACATGTTTTTTAAATTTATCTTGTGTTGTCGTGTGTTGTGTGGTATCATATTTATATAAAATATAAATATGGAGGTTGTTCTATGTCTGTCTTTCTTCGAAAACAAAATCTTAAAAAGGGTGTCTATCTCTCATTTGTCGAATCTTTTTATAACCCAAAAACCAAAAACTCAACTCAAAAAGTTATTAAAAATTTAGGTTACGTTGACGAATTATCTAAAACTTACAAGGATCCAATAAACTATTTTCGAGAAGAAGCAAAGAAACTATCTATAGATTCAAGCAAAAAGTATGAAGACGGTAAAAAGGAAAGGATACCAAGAGAAAATAATTTTAAAAATGTTGGTTATTTTTTACCAAGATATGTTTATAACAAATTCGATTTTCGAGATGTCTTTGTTGCACTCAACTACAACAAAAAAATCAAATATGATTTAGAATCAATATTTAAATTTTTAGTTTTCTCGCAAATTGTCGATCCTTCTTCTAAGCAAACAGAATTCAAAAATAAAGACCAGTTCTTCGAAAATTTCAAATTCAGCGATGACCAAATGTATTCTGCGATTAAATATATAGGTGAAAAAGAAGACACAATTAAAGAATATATTTCATTAAAAATGAAAAAATTAATAAAAACGGACACTTCTAATACATATTTTGATGGGACAAATATCTATTTTGAAATTGATAAAGAAAATGATGAATTAAAAAGAGGACCAGAAAAAAATAATCGTCATGACCCAATAATTGGCCTAGGTTTGTTAATGGATAAAAATGGTTATCCAATCAACTATTCTTTATTTCCGGGTAACCAATCTGAGCAACCAGAATTACATAAAAATGTTCAGGATTTAAAGGCAAAAAATGGAATTACTGGGAGGACAATCATAACTGCTGATAAAGGTTTAAATTCAGGCGATAACATGTATGAAGCTATTCAAAATGGTGATGGTTATGTTATGGGCCAAAAAGTCAGAGGTGGCAGCAAAGACAATATCAAATGGATTTTGCAAGATGATGAAAATGATTCATATGAAAAAAGATACGATAAAAACAACGTTTTAATTTATAAAATTAAAAGTGAAATTGATGATTATGACGTTAAAATTACATCAAAATTAAATAATCAAAAAACAAAAATTAAGCTTAGGCAAAAAAGAGTTGTTTTTTGGTCTAAAGATTATGCTGACAAAGCAAAATATGAACGTTCAAAAATAATTGAAAAAGCAAAACAAATAATTGCCAATCCTTCAAGTTATTTAAAATCAACAATTGGCGATGCTGCAAGTTATATTAAAGAAATCAAATATAATGATGATGGAGAAATCATTAGAACTACTGACTTATGTTTGAATACTGAAGCCATTAAAAAAGCAGAAGAATTAGATGGCTATTACTTAATTGTCACAAGTGAAACTAACCTAAGCAATGATGAAATTATTAGCATATATCGCGGACTTTGGGAAATTGAAGAAACATTTTCTATTGTTAAAGGCGTTTTAAAAGTAAGACCTATATTTGCAAAAAGTCTATTAGGAATTCATGCACATATTCTTGTATGTTTCACTTCTTTGATGATATTGCGAATTCTTCAAAAAAATACATTATTAAAAACCCTGACACCAGAACAAATTGAAGCAATTGAGTCTGCAAATAAAAGAAAAAAAGTGCATAAAATTAATTATCGAAAGACTGTCGAATATCCAGTCACTCAAATATGCACTTTTATTCGTGATTACAATGTTTTATGCGTTAATGAAGATCTATTTTATACAACAAAATATAACGATTTAATTCCATTTCTTGAAGAAAGGTTCTCAATTCATTTAGATAGAAAAATTTTGACATCCGATGATATAAAAAATATTTTTAATTCCATTCCGCAACACACGACCAAAATAATAAATTAATTTATTAATAAATTAATGATGCCGAATTTAAATTATTTTACGGAAAGCAGGATATTTTACTCTTTTATTCCTAGAATAAAAGTAAATTTATATTCGCTAAAATACA
>CAVEUC010000067.1:0-2296 GCA_963619035.1 Lachnospiraceae bacterium GAM79 | reverse complement strand
AACAAAAAGGATTATATATCTTACCAATTAAAGGTGCAATTCGTCTAACTATTTCTTCAATTTCAGAAGCTGAAGTAGTAAGAGCTGTACACATCTTAAAAGAAACTTTATAAGTATAATGTGGCTGTGAAAAAACTCAATTTTTCACAGTCCTTTTTAATAGATATTTATTTTTTTAAAATAGTATTGCTTGCTTAAAATTCTGATAATATGATTGTTAAAAAATATTCCCAAACGACCTTCTTTTTTTAAGTAGACTTTAATAGTGATTAATTTTGTTGTATAAATTTGAATTACACACAAAAAATTGCTATACTTATTTAACGGTTACACAATTGGAAGTGAGAGGAATAATACAAAATTTAAACTTAAATTTATTATTTTTCAAAGGAGCGTTTTATAATTAATCAAAAAAATAATTAAATCGTTTGTTTATGGTGTTTTATTTTTACTTTGTTCAATTGGAATAACTTCAAGTGATAAAAATAAATCAGTTGAATCAAACGACGAGTTTATTGATTCAATTGTTGATCTTGCATTAGAAGATGCGGAATTTAAAATTGATGATTACGTTGACATAAACTATTTTGTAAATCTAAAAGAATCCACTTCTATGATGGTTGATAATCTTCAATTATTATCTACTAAAGTTGAAGATGAACTAATTAACGATCAAGATATAGATGAGATTCAATATGAAACACTTACTACTTCAATAACAAATATATTTAATGATTTATCTGATGAAGAATATAATATTTTCAAAACTTTAGCTCGTGATGATTCTGATATTGCTGAAATGCTTGAACTTATTGAATGTGACTTTGAAACCAAGAGTATAGTTAATGAATCTAATTCTAATACAATTAAGACAGCAAATATAGTTACATTATCAACGGGAGTTTTAGATATTGCCACTATATTAAGTATGCAAAATGTATGTTCAGCTGCAATTGTTGCAATAAAAGGTGCATTTAATTCAATGATTGCGACTCTTAAAGCATTCTTTGTTCCTAATACAGTTAAGGCAATTATAATTACTGCTTCTATTTTAGTTATATCAACTGTTGTAATGGTTAATTGGAATAAAATAAAACCAATATTCAGCCAAATTGTAGATATATTTGTTAATAACGCTAATAAATTAGCTTCTACGGTTAGCAAAGTTTTTGATTCTATTTATAGATCTACTGCAAAATCAAAATCTAAAGAAGTACAGGAAAAAATTGATGATATATTAAAAGATTGGAAGCCGGAAGAGAAACTAATGGTCCAAGTGATCAATATTTAAAAAAAGGTGGATTTGAACAAGCTAATAAAGACTATGATAAATTAGCTCCTAATGATTCAAAAGAAATTAAAACGGCTAATGGTCCTGGTAGAGCTGGAAAATTAGATGATGGTAGTGATGTTAATGTTAGACCAGGTAGCAGTTATGGAACTCCAACATTAGAAATACAATTACCAAATAGGAGGAAAATAAAAATACGATATGGAAATTAAAAATTATAATAATGATATTCCAGATGATTATTATGAAGTTATGACGGTTAAGAGAGGTATGAATGGAACTTTAATTACATTAGACGGTGTTAATAATAGAATAAAAATTCGTTTTGGAGCAGTTGACTCAATTTGCGTTACTGATGAAGGAAGTAGAATTGAAACATATAATAATGGTAAAACAAAAGCACTAAATGAATATCGATTAAAAAAATTCTATGGTAATCCATTTTTTATCGCAACAAGTGAGAATGATTTTACATTATGGCTAAAAAAAGAAAGTTGTGGATTTTCAGAAGCTAGGCATGTGGAACATTATCTAATTATAACTCTCAATGATATTGTTGATATTGCATCAGTTTTTCCACCAAAAATCTCAATCAAGAAAAAACAATAACTTAAAATCATTGATTTAAATAATTAAACTTTTATCTATTTATTTTTTAATAAAATCTTGAATTATATTTAACGAGTACTTACTTTGATGGGAATAATTTTGTAAATGTATCAAGATTTTTAAATTCTTCATTTTTCTTTTCAGTATAGTTAAATGATAAAATGTTGAATGAAAAAACATAACTTAAGTACCCTTAAACTGGTTACAAAGTTAATGACTAAATGCTGACCATAAATAAGAATCGAATAATGTTCATTTAAAAAAAGGACTGAAAAAAACTCGTTTTTTTAAAAATGAGTTATTTCACAACCTTTTTTTCTTTATAAATAGGTCTTTTATTGAAATGTTAGTGTGTGAAAACACTTTTAATTAATTTTAGTTAAAAGAATTGATAAT
>CAVEUC010000066.1:0-2546 GCA_963619035.1 Lachnospiraceae bacterium GAM79 | reverse complement strand
GGCGAATCTTTAGATATTACAGTTGGATCTTATCCTTTAGATGGAGAAGAAAAAGACGCTGTTAAAAAGAATGTCTTAAAGATTTTAAAAGATAAATACAATATCGAAGAAGAAGATTTCTTAAGTAGTGAAATTGAAGTTGTTCCAGCATTCCCTGCTAAAGAATATGGTTTAGATAGATCAATGGTTGCAGGATATGGACATGATGATAGAGTTTGTGCATTCACTTCTTTAAGAGCAATCCTTGAAATGAAAGATGTTAAAAGAACATCTTGCTGTATCTTAGTTGATAAGGAAGAGGTTGGAAGTATTGGTAATACTGGTGCTCAATCTAAATTCTTTGAAGATGTTGTTAATGAAGTTATTGAAAAGTGTGAAGGCTCATCATTCTACAAATTAAGAAAATGTTTAACAAATTCAAATATGTTAAGTAGTGATGTTTCTGCTGGTGTTGATCCATTATTCCTTGGTGTTAATGAAATGAAAAATAGCTGTTTCTTAGGAAAAGGTATTGTTTTCAATAAATATACAGGTAGTAGAGGAAAAGGTGGATGTAATGACGCTAATGCTGAATTCATCGCACATTTAAGAGATATTATGGATAGTAACAATATTTACTACCAAACTGCTGAAATTGGTAAAGTTGATCAAGGAGGAGGTGGCACAATCGCTTATATCCTTGCTAACTTAAACATGAATGTTATTGATGCAGGTGTTCCTGTTTTAAATATGCATGCTCCAATGGAAATTGTTTCAAAAGTTGATGTTTTTGAAGCTTATGAAGCTTATAAAGTCTTCTTATTACACGCATAATTAATTTAAAAGTTATCAAATTATTTCAATTTGGTAACTTTTTTGTTACATTTTAAAAAATATTATCTCAGTTGATTTACTATTGTAAAAATGATATAGTAGGGAAAAGGAGTAAACTTATGAATTTTAAAAAAGGATTTTGTTTGTTTAGCTTTTTACCATTAAGTACTAATTTAATATCAGAAAATGTAATGATAAAAAGCAATAATTCGTTTTTTGAAACCAAATGTCAAGGCTTGGTTGAATCAATTTCAGATTTTAATAATAGCAAATTTGATTTTGAATTTTCTTTTAAATGTTCAAATGATAGTTATAATTTATATTCATTGAGTGAAGAAAATCAATATAAAGGATATTTTATTATTGATAATTTGAATAAAATTGTAACTGTTTATAAGGGAGGTTATAAGCCAAAAGCTAACGATGATATCAACTTATTATCACCAATTTTCGCAAATGGGCAAAAATGTATCGATAATGAAATTTCATCTAATGATGAATTTAATTTAGCTTCAACTATTTCGTATAATCCACCTACAGTTAATGAAGATTTGTATGTTTCATCATATGATAGTTTTGTAAGTGAACAAAAAATAAAAGATTGTCCTACATATTATAATCCAACCGATTTTTGGTGTGTTCCTACTGCAAGCGCTATGCTTATTTCGTTTTATGATCGTTATACAAATTTAAATAATTTAATCGATGATCTATTACCATTAAATTATGAGGATAATAAACCATATATTTTTAATTTGATTTCGACACTTGCTGGAAAATATATGAATACAAATTCAAATGGTACTGATTTTAAAAATCAAAATAGTGGATTAAATAAATATTTTGAAGATAAAGGATATGGTAACTATAAAGCTAGAACATCAACAGATTTTGATGCTTATTCTCAAATGATAAATAAATATACTCAACCTTCGATTGTTTGGATACCTATTATGAAAGGTAATAAACTTGGAAGTCATGCTGTTTTAGGAGTAGGTTCTGCTACTATTAGAGAATCTGGTAGATATTTTATATGCCATTATGGAGAAGAAAATCATAATTTAGGTGATTATTATTTACCTAAAGAAAAGTTTTATAATTTTACATATCTTGGATTTTAAAGTATATTTAGGAGGGAATTTATGACTAAAATTTATAAAATTTTACCAATTATAAGCTTATATTTATTAAGTAGTTGTCAAAATACAGTTAAGCCATACATAAGAGAATATAAATATGCTACAGTAGCTTATTCTATCGATAAAGGTGAACAAGAATATGTTTATACTAAAAGCTTCACATTAGATGATGATTTATTCAAAGAAACTTCTAATTACTTACATAATTTTTTAAATAATGATAAAAATTGTGTTAATTATGTTAGTGCTGGTGGGAAATTTGTTGATATTTATACTATCATTTTCTATTATGATTTGACAATTGATGGGTTCAAAAATGAGTATTTTGATTCTATTATCATCTCCAAAGAAAAAAGTAAGTTAACTGGTGTTATTCATGATTATACAAATTATGATTATAGTGGAAAAACTGAAAATTTAAATGGAAGCGTACTTGAAGATACTTTAACTTTACTTGATAAATACGATAAGATTCTTGATAAATTAGAATACGAAAAAAGCGAGTGGCATTGTTAATAAAAATTAAGTCTATTCAAATTAAAAGAATAGACTTTTTAAATGATTAAATTTAATTTATAATACTAAATATGAAAA
>CAVEUC010000065.1:0-2678 GCA_963619035.1 Lachnospiraceae bacterium GAM79 | reverse complement strand
GGTAAAGATCTATACATTTCTTATAAGTTTTATTTTGAGGCAAAAAAGGTAGTACTTTCTGAAAATACAACACCATCACAATTTGTTGTCGCAGAAATATCTGATGAGAATATAAAGAAAATAGAAAGCATTATAAGAAATAGCATATATCATAATGCTAGTGGTACAAACATTGGATGGTATGCACCAACCAAAAATGGGTCTAGATTTATCGATAGAGTAATATCAATAGAAGATAATTTTCAATGTTCCATTGGTTATGTTTCAATACATTTTTCGTCTATAATGCCCACAATTGACTGGCCATATAATGCAATTATAAATAAAACAAAAACCTATACTACAATTGAAGTAGGTACATATTCAATTTTTGATTGGAAGTTGCATCTTACAACAAAAGACAATTATGAATATCTATTTGAATTAAAAAAAGATGAAAATGGCATAAGTGGTTGGTATTACAATGCAACTGAATCAAGACCTAATCCGCTAAATGCTGAGTACTTACTAAACAATCCATTCTTTACTTATGTTGGATTACCAGTTGATGTAATTTATGCGAATTAAAAATTTGGGTCTGTAAAAAAGTCTGGGGAAAAATAGACAATTAATTTTAGTAAAATTATACCTGTAAAAAACTAGGTGGAAAAAAATATGGACCTGTAAAAAACTAGGTGGAAAAAATTAACGGCTATAAAAAGCAAAAAACTTATTCATTTCTGAATAAGTTTTTTTTACAGGCAATAATAAAAAATAATTTATTTTAATTTTAATGGAATATTTTTATTTATAGAATAAATTACTCTATTTCTAAACCTAAAAAAATTAGTATAGCCATTTCCATTTATTTTAATTTTTTCTATAATTGAGTTTATGCCTTCAATTGGACCATTAGATAATCTTCTTTTAGTAGTACCATCAATATTATCAATTTTAATAAAAGAATTTAAAATATATTCCTTCCAATGCGATATAGTTTTTCCTACTTTAATAAAGTGTGAAATTCCAGAACTAAAAAATTCCTCCAATATTTCATTGAGTTCTATAGTTGCATTCTCAAAAGAAGTGGTTTTGTTAAACTCTAAATACTTAGAATAGAGTTCATAAGCTAATTTTAGCTGTGGGTCAATATTCAATATTAATTTTCTAATTGAGTGTTTATTATAGTATCCTTTTAATTTTTTGTTATAAAATGTGCAATCGGATATATTATCGAACTCAGAAAACAAAATGTATTTAAATTTTTTAAGAATATAGTAATTTTCATTGTTATCAATAAGTTCATCTGCACCATTGTTATATTTAGCCATGATTTGTTTTCTTACTGAATCTAAAGCGTTTGAAACATGTTTAATAACATGAAACGAATCGATTGCAATTTTCGAATTAGGAAAGTAAATCCTTGCTAAATCAAGATAACTTTCCCACATATCAATAGTAATAAATCGTACTTTAGATCTAATTTCTGGTTTTATTTTTGAAAAATAAGATGTTAAATAATTTTTATGTCTATTTGGCAAAATTTCGTAAATTTTATTATTTAAGAAATCAACTATAACAAACATATAAGGTTTATCAGTCATTTGATAATTGCCACCTTTTTCATCCCAGGACATAACAATAGGTAAATTATGAGGGACCTTATAATCAACATATTTATCAAAAATATAGATTACCTCCTGTTTAGAAAGATGAAAACCCTTAGCTACACTTTCAAATGTTTCGTTAGGCAATTTAAGCCTATCGAGTATGGCAAAAACAGTTTCTTTAGAAAGACGTACATTAGGAAAAGAAAAAGTATCTTTTTCATAAAATCTTTTACAACAATTTTTGCATTTAAATTTTTTAATATGGCAAGTTACGATATATAACCATGTATAGTTAGTACAATGTTTTACAGTTTTAATTTTATATCCATCATTATATAAATCAAAAGAATTACAAATAGGACAGTTGGTAATAGAAGGTAAATAATAAGCGTCAACATATATTGTAGTATTAACTTGTTTAAAAGAAAATTTATCAAAATCAAAGTTAGTGTATTTGAAATTTGACAAAAAAAGTGGTATAATAATCACGTCCTTTCGTATATATTATTGCCTGTCAACAGTATTATATCATAAAGGACTTTTTTTGGCTGTAAAAAAGTAGGTGGAAAAAAATAATGCCCCTGTAAAAAACTAGGTGGATGTCCACCTAGTTTTTTACAGCCTTACTTTTCCCCAAAGTTTTTAACAACACTAAAAAATAAAACGGTCATTTGACCGTTTTATATGTTTTTTATTAGACGTTTTTTAAGAAATAAATCTAAGAAGATACTTAAACCAATTAATATAATGAAGATTGCTCCAATTGCTAAACCTATGTGCATAAAGAATTCAGCAGTTAAAACATTGGTTAACGTATCGGTATAACTAAATGATAAAGCAAGTTTAACTTTTGAACTATCTGGAAAGATAATTTTGTGAAATACTTCGAATGCTGTATCAAAATCAATCATAGCGAATAAGCCTATTAAGATAGTTGCAACACCGAAAACAATAAGGGTTCTTAAATATACGTTTAATAGAATGTTAAATGAATGTTTTCTAGTTAATATTAAATAAACTAGACATAAAACAAAAATAACAATACATATATAACATAACTTAATACCACCGATAAATAATACTTTTACA
>CAVEUC010000064.1:0-3018 GCA_963619035.1 Lachnospiraceae bacterium GAM79 | reverse complement strand
TAATACTCGTATCAATATCCATAGTAGATCTTAAAGAATATCCAACCATTTGAGACACCAATACCCCTCCTTTAATAATAAAATTATTTTTATACTTGGAAATTGATAATCTCTCAAGAAATCTTTCCATCATAAAAATACGCATTAAAACTCTTGGATCTATATTGGTTTTTAATGCTTCGTTTTTAATTTTCCCTTTTATTTGTATATAAATTTTAATATTTATAAAAGTATCTCCAAATAATCTTTTAATATTTTGTCTACTTTAAATTCTTTTGCGTATTTAAACAATTTTCCAAGGTCTTTATCACTTCTTTTAGAATAATTTTTTAATGCATTTTTAAAATCTTCTATTTCAAAATATGACCTATTTCTAATTAAATCTACAATTGTTCTTTCTAAATCATACATTGGAATTACATAATTGAATTCATCAGTAATAAATGTTTTTCCAAGATCTACTAGTTCTTTTTTAACACTAAATGTTTTAATATTCTTACTTTTTAATCTATGTGTGTTGTATCCAGAATACACTGTAAATGTTATTAAACTTGGTTCATGATCAATTAACCCATAATGATATAAAGCTTCTTCATGAGAAAATACTAAATGAGGAATTTTTTTAAATAAAATAAATAAATTATCTACTAATACATCTTTTTTAGAATATATTCCATGTTCAATTTTTTCGTAATCATTATCTTTAATATATTTATATGCATCTTCTTTTGTAATATTTAATTTAAGCAATTCACTTAAAATGATGATATCGTTATTTTCTTCTTTATAATCAATATTCTTACTCATATATTTCCTCCTTTGGTGCTTATATTATATATCAAATTAGCACCAAAGTTAAGATAATAAGAAATTCTTTAATTTCAAATATATTAATAAAGTTATATAGTTGTTAACTTTTAAAATTAAAAATTATATAATAAAATCAATAAAAATTACGAATATTTGATATTTTATCTAACTTTTAATAGATAAATAATAAAAAATTCAGATAATTTGTATATCAAAATAAAAAAATGTTTACAATTTATAAAAAAGTGTTGCTTTCTTAAAATAATATGTTACAATATAACCATAAAAACAAACTAAAAAAGGTGAAGAACCTAAAGGAGAATTAAAATATGAAACTTAAAAAATTAACACTTAGTGCATTGTTATTTGCTTCTTTAGTATCTGTAACTACATCATGTGCAAAATATAATGGTAATGATGGATCACAAGATAATACTCAGAAGAAAGATGATGACAACAATTTAACATTAGATGCAAGTTTATATACATCTACTGGTCATAGAAGATTAAGTGAAGAAACTGAAGTAGAAATTGCTAAATGGGTTGCTGATATCATTATGGATAAAGGTGCAGAATTAATTACTGGAGGACTTTCTACATATGGAAAAACTTTAGTACTTAATCTTTTAAAAGAATGTGGATTAGATCTTCGTGACGCTAATACAAAATCATTAGAAAGAATCGAAAAGCAATTAGAAGTTCTTGATAATAAACTTAACGCTATTGCTCAACAAATTGAAAAAGATCACTCTGAATCAGTCTTAAGTAATGTACTTGAAAGAGTTAGTAATACTTTAGAAAATTATAGTTCATATACAGTTACAGGTATGCAATTACTCATTAACTTAGAACAAGATGAATCAATTAGTGAAGCTGAACTTGAAGCAAAACGTGAAGAATATTATCATGACGCTATTGAAAACTTATTAATTAATGGATTACCAATTGCAAATGAAGTTATTAATTTAGCAGAATCAATTTTACAACCTAATAAAGCTAGTGGAAATAGTATCTTCTATTACTACTTCAATACAATTGCATCTACTGATGTATGGTCAATTCAAAGAATGAAAAATATTAAGAGTTTTATGGCATACATTGATTCTGTATTAATCTTAACTTCAAATATTGCTAAATTCCAAATGTATTATTTAGCAAAAGATAAAGGCGAAATTGCTCGTGGAGTCTATAAAGATTTAATGGATAGAATGGCAGAAAAAGTTAACGCAGTTAACTTACTCTTCAAAAATCAATTAATCGCAATGCAAGAATATGAAGATAAAGCTAGTGAAGGTATTAATATCTATTTACCTACTAATAAAGAATATTCAACTAGAGTTGCAACATTAACATATAATCCATATGAAGAAGATGTTAGTGCTACTGATTCAAGAGCTGCATTACTTTTAGGATATAATAACTGGAATAAAGATGATTTAGGTAGATATTGTTTTAAATATAATCCTGATCAAACAACTGTTAATGGAGTTGCTGAAAGTTTTAGAGAATATGCTTCTTCATATTGTACAAAAGATTACACTATCCAAGATTATTTAACTTATTGTGGATTTAGTGCTAATAATGAAGAATTATATAAAAATGCTGCTGGATTATATAAAGGTGATTTTAACTATACAGATTATGGATATTTAAATGATGATCATGATTATAACATTGGATACTATAATCAAAGATGTGAGTACGCTACTAAAAAGGTATATGAAGTTGCTACTTACCACAAGAATTTATTTGAAATTGATTATGCTGATTTAAGAATTACTGATCAAAGTTATTATATCTGCTTTACTACTAAACTATATGATTCAGATTATTTAGATGGAAGCTACTCAACACAATTTATGAATGATTGGTGTTGGAAAGTATTTAATGCATGTCCATATAAATATAATTATTACAATATTCCATCAATGAAGTTCTTTTTAAAAAATAGTTGGTAGAAATTATTAAGACTGTTAAGATTAAAACTTAGCAGTCTTTTTATTTCTTTATTTATTAATTTATTTGGTCAAGTTTGACCAAATAAATGACCAAATAAAATACTCAAAAATAAAAAAGAGACAACCTAGTAATCAAACAGATTATCTCTTTTATTTTTGATTCTTATTTTTCAAATAAATCATCCATTACTATTACATTTGAAAAAATATTACTATATTCATTACGATTAATTCCAAATGTTGTAATTAA
>CAVEUC010000063.1:0-3316 GCA_963619035.1 Lachnospiraceae bacterium GAM79 | reverse complement strand
TATAACAATGGGTGGATATCTAAAGAAAAATTACTTGAAATAGCTGAACCAATGAAGAAGAACCAATATGGTCAACATTTAATTAATGTTGTTAATGGTAAAATAAGATATTAAAAAAGAATGAAATTGAAAATTCTAAAAAGTGGTTTTAGGACTAAATTTGTAATTAAATTCGGTAAAACTATTAAAATTAAGAAATTTTTATGTTTTATTGTGGTTCCTTATACTGCAATAAAATATATATTTTTAAAATTGAATTCAACAAAAGAAAAAGAATATAAGTCGAAATTTGCTATTTGCGCAATATTTAAAGATGAAGGTAAATATTTAAAAGAATGGATAGAATACCATAAATTTATTGGCGTTGATAAATTCTATTTATATAACAATAATTCTAAAGATAATTATTATGAAATATTAAAACCATATATAGAATCAAATATTGTTGAATTAAAAAACTATCCTGGTAAACAAAGACAGTTTGATTCTTATAATGATTGTTTAATGAATCACAAATTTGATTCAAAATATATTGCTTTTATTGATATAGATGAATTTATATTTGATTATGATAAAAAAGGATTAGAAAAAATTAAAGATACATTTTCTAAATATCCTAACGCTTCTTCCATCCAAATAAATTGGATGATATTTGGGTCAAATAATCAAGAAAAATATCAAGATGGTTTAGTTGTAAAAAGATTTGTAAAAAGAAGTAAGATTGATTTTGATATGAATAAACACACAAAATCAATAGTAAATCCACGAAAAACTCTATGTTTTATAAATCCACATTATCCATTAACTATTGGTAAATATAGTTCAATTAATTTATATGGAGATGTATTAAATAATCATTTAAATTCAAAGTTTAATGAAAATGATGTAAGAATAAATCATTATTTTGATAAATCAAAAGAAGAATATGTATTAAAAAGACAAAGGGGAACAGCAGATGGTAACCCAATAAGAGCGATGGAATTGTTTTCTTATCATGATAAAAACGATATTTATGATGATTCAATGAAACTTTTTTATAATAATAGTGAAGTTAAGGAGATATTTAATAATGGAGAAGATAGTAGGTAATTTTAAATTTATAGAAACATCTATTAAAGATGTATATGTAATAGAGCCTAAAAAGTATGGTGATAATAGAGGATACTTTATGGAAACATATAAAGAATCTTCTTTTAAAGAAGCAGGACTAGATTATAACTTTGTTCAAGATAATCAATCTAAATCTAAAAAAGGTGTTTTAAGAGGCCTACACTTTCAAAAGACTTATCCTCAAGCAAAACTTGTTCGTTGTATTGAAGGAGAAGTATTTGATGTATGTGTAGATTTAAGAAAAGATTCTCCTACATATGGTAAATGGGAAGGTGTAGTATTATCTAGTGAATTAGGTAATCAGTTTATGATTCCTAGAGGATTTGCACATGGATTTGTAGTATTAAGTGAAACTGCAACATTCTGTTATAAGTGTGATGAATTATATCATCCTGAAGATGAAGGTGGAATTATGTGGAATGACCCTGAGGTTGGTATTATTTGGCCTTATCAGGATGAACCACTACTTTCTGAGAAAGATAAGATACATCCAACTTTAAAGGAATGTAAGATAGAATTTTAAAGATAAATCAATTGTTATATTAAAGAATAAGTGATTTTAAAGAAAGGAGTGATATTATGGAATACAATATTTATTGTGATGAAAGCTGTTATATGGAAAAAGATAATAGTAAATTCATGGCTATAGGTGGAATATATTGTCCAAAAGAAAAAGTAGTTGAAATTTCAAATGAAATTAAAAAAATTAAAACTAAACATTTTCTTCCTTCTAACAAAGAAATCAAATGGACAAAAATATCTAATGCAAATAAATCTTTGTATATTGATATAATTAACTACTTTTTTGAGACAAATGACTTAAATTTTAGAAATGTTATTGTTGATAAAACTTCATTAAATCATGAAATATTTAATCAAACACATGATGAATTTTATTACAAAATTTATTTTGTGATGTTATCTAAGATATTTGATAAGGATACAATATATAATGTGTATGTAGATATAAAAGACACTCATAGTTTTGAAAAATGTAGTAAGTTACATGAAGTTTGTTGTAATGCTAATTATGATTTCCACCATAATATGATAAAGAAAATACAACCAATAAGATCTGATGAAAGTCAAATAATGCAACTTGCTGATGTATTAATTGGCGCGGTTCTATATTCAAATAGATTTAACAATGATAAAGTAATTAAGCAAAGCGAAGCTAAAAGAGAAATTGTAGAACTTATTAAATCTAAAACTAAATATTCTTTATCTAAAAGCACTTATCTAAACGAAAAGAAATTTAATGTGCTTTTTTGGGAGGGGATTTAATGACAATAAATTGTAATTGGCTTCCAAAAGAAAACACTTTAGATTTAAATGAATTTGAAAATGAAATTGATAAAGCTTATGAAGAGTTTGAACATGATTTTATTAAGTCATTTCCAATTTTTGATGGTTTGCCAGTTAGAGTAAGAAGATATCCTGAAGATGAATTAAAACATCGATATTCTGCTTTCAATCATATTACTACTAGAGATTATAATCATATTAATGGGAAGAATTCATCTAATTATGATAATAGAGAACCTGATATAAGAAGAATAGAAAGAATTACTTGGGTTAGAAAACTTATTGAGCATCCTAATTGTAAACCATTGGAAATTTGTAACTGCAAAGGCACATTTGCGTGGTTTTAGATTACAAAGGTAAAAAGAGAATTAATATACTTCATTATACAGAGATGTTTATGGTTGTTTTAGAAAAAAGAAAAGATTTCTATCTATTAGTTACTTCATTTCTCCTCGATAATAAGGTCGTAAGAGATCAAAAGTATAAAGAGTATAAAAAATCTAATTCTAAATATGTTTTAATTAAAGCAAAAGACGGAACCGAAGTTCCGTCTTAGTAATCTCTTTCTACGCTCGTAGATGAGCACCGCAAGACTTATCTTGCAACCTAATTTTACTAATAATATTAAAAAAAGACAAGTGAAAGTCTACATTTTATAAAAAATACAATATAAATAAAAAAATAAATCAGCAAAATAATATAATAAATGCTTAGGAGATGTTTCTATGAACAAAGATATGAAAATCCTTGTCACAGGTGTGAAGGGTCAGTTAGGTTATGACTGTGTTAGAGAACTAAATAAACGTGGGTATACTAATGTATTAGGTATAGATAGAACGGAAC
Source organism: Lachnospiraceae bacterium GAM79 (assembly GCA_963619035.1). Taxonomy (GTDB): domain Bacteria; phylum Bacillota_I; class Bacilli_A; order RFN20; family CAG-826; genus Onthovivens. The sequence goes on along the minus strand of CAVEUC010000063.1, from coordinate 58 downwards.
TCGATATAACTGATGAAGAAGCAGTTCATAAGCTTATTAATGAATATAAACCTGATGT
>CAVEUC010000062.1:0-3455 GCA_963619035.1 Lachnospiraceae bacterium GAM79 | reverse complement strand
TCCAAAATTCTAAATATTATTAAGTAAGGTGTTTCTTTTGATAGGAACACCTTTTTAGATGGGTACGCTTAGTTTTGATGCCTAATAGAAATAAACTAAACGTACAAATCAAGTGGGACTTCTTTGTATTATATTTTTTGTATAAAATAAAATCATAAGGAAGGTAGAAAAAATGATTGATTATAAAAAAAGACATTATTATTTAGTTGTTGCTAAATGTGGACATGTTGGAAGGGGTAAATATATAGAAATATGTTTCCCTGTATATGCAGAGTCTCGACATGAAGCTGCTCAAATGATTTTGATGAGACCAAAGGTTAAAAGACATTTAAAAAATGCTATAACAAATACTTATGAAGTTGATTATAATAAATATTTAAAAGAAAAAGAACTATTTGAAAACAATGATTATATCAAAGCACATTATAAAAAGGAAATTATTAAATATTTTGACGAAACTAATCGCTTAGATAAATTGAATCGTACTTATACTTCTTCGTTTAAAAGCAGAATAGAAAGAATAAATTTTATAATGAAGAAAAATAAAATTATGGAGGAACAGATAATATGTTAAAAGAAATGTATTATTTTAAAGAAGACAGAAAAGCATTTGCTGATAACTTGAAAAAATTAATTAAAACAAGAAATTTAACAGCACAAAAAGTGAGCAATCAGTTAGGTGATTTTTATTACGAAAAGTTAAAAAAATGGAAAACAGGAGAAAGATTACCATCAATGGATGAAATACATAAATTATCAGAGATATTAAATGTGAGTATGGAAGAATTGTATTTGCCAAATGCTCAATTACATATTGATGAAAATGAATATACAAAATTATTTACAAATAGTGATTCAAACAAGTTAGATATTTTTTATAATTTCTTTCTAAATACTAAAAAGGATACAGCATTAATATCTAAAATAGAATTTGAAAAACAGGCTTCGTTTAAAGAGGAATTAAATTACCTCCTTCAAAAAAAATTATTCTCTTATTTAACTGATACTGAAAATCAAAAACTTAAATTTTATTTTGAGAATGTACTTAAAGCTAGATCATATAAAGAAGATGGTAAATTTCCTTACACAAAAGTTGATTATGAGCAATTTTGGAATGAAATTGATTGTGAAATGATAGAAAAAAGAGGAAAAGCATACAAATATAAAATCACCATTGAAGAGATGAAGGAGTATTATTTTGAATTTAAGAAAAAATTAGAATTTGTATATGACATTTACTCACAATTATGGCAAATTGAAAAGATGGTAGATTTTATTAATGATGAAGATATTTTAAAAACATATTTTAGTCAATTTGATGAAGTGATAATAAATTGTGCTTATACTAGTCCAAAATTAGATAAGTCTGCAAAAAGAGTTTTGAAAAAGTTAGGCGCAAAAAAAATTGATATAAAAATAGATGATGAGTTCGATTCAACTTATGATATTTATGAGGAAGTTAAAAGTTTGTCATATAAAGAGTATTTATTTGCAATAGGGGAGGAAAATTAATGATTAACTTATTAGAAGACGAAAAAAATGAAAACAAAGAATGGAATTATATTAAATATTGTCTTAAGGCACAAGAAATGACAATTGATGACTTGAAAGATATATTTCAAGTATCATCAACAGCCATAAAAAAATGGAAGAAAGGAGAACCACTATCCCGAGAAAAAAATGTTTTTTTGGCTAAATTGTTTAAGGTAACACTTGATCAATATTATAATGGAGAAATTCCAGATGAGTATTATCTTGAAAAGCTTTATAATTTTAATGAAACTTTACAACCTAAAAGTTATAAAGGTTTAACTGATAAAGAATTAAAAATATTATTTGATACAGGAAAAAGACTACAAACTTTTATTGAATTAGAACTAAACGATGAAGATCCTACTGAAATTATGAATATAGAAGAATTTGATTATGTTTGCTATCATTATAAAGTTAATTGTACTTATGAACTACCTAATAATGGTATTAAAACATTAGTTAAATATTTAGACTATAAAACATTTAAAAAAATTAAAAAACAATTGCTAGAATCGTGGAATATTAAGTACATTAATGAAAAATTTCATTATGAATTTATTGATCTATTTGAAATACTATTAAGAAGTGAAAATATAAAATTTATTAGCAGTACTATTTACAATGAAGTTTGGAATGGCGAATATAACAATATTACATTATACCCAAAGGTTAATGAATTAATGGAAAAATATGTAAAACTAAAAAATACTTATAAGGAATTTGATATATCTTGTAATGTTCTAGAAATACTTATTGCAGAATATATATGTTTTATTAAAGATGGAAAAAAAGATTTTGAAAAAACATTTAATTATCTACAAAGGATGATACGAAAAGAAAATTACGATAAATTTATAGAGGAGAAATAATAAATATGGCAAGTGTAACTAAAAGAATAAGTGAAATAAAACAACCTAGAGGTGGATACCTTAATCTAAAGGATTTTGAATTTAAACAATTAAATGATAATAAGGAACTTAAAGAAGAAAATGTTCATAGTACAATAGTTGGGCTAACTGTTGATTATTTAACGAGATTTTTAATAGAAAAAGAAAAGAATTCAAGCAAAGATATTAAGCATATTAAACAAAAAGCATTTGAGTATTCTATTAGAGGATATTTAATTAAGTGTGATATTGTTGATGAAGCAGAATTGGCTGATGATGAGGCAAATGAAGTTGATATGATTTCATTGTTTGAAAAAATTAATGGTTTAGATGCTGAGTCAATTGTAGCTGCATGCAAAGCTACTACTTATGATGTATGGTATAGAAATCCATTTGGAGCTTTATCTTCAACAAGTGCTAAATATATTAATCCGGATAAAGACACAATTGAAAATATAAAAATTATGGTTGAAAGAAGTATAGAATTTTGGGAAAAATATGGACCTGTAACTATTGATGGATTCACTTTTAATAAAGATGCTTTTTCAAAAACAGTGACAGCTGCAGATGGAGATTATTTGACAAAAGATACAATGTGGGACATTAAAGTGTCTAAATCAAAACCTACGAGTAAACATACATTACAATTACTAATGTATTGGATTATGGGTAAACATTCAAAAGCGCAAGAATTTGAAAATATTACTAAACTGGGAATATTTAATCCTAGATTAAATCAAGTATATTTATATGATACTACCAATTTATCTGAATCAATTGTTAAAGAAGTTGAAGATAAAGTTATTTGCTATTAATAAAAATTGTTGAGAAAACAGGTTTTTCTTTTGAAGTGACACCTTTTCTGATGTTTAATATTCAGAGATTAATAATAAAAGTAAAAATAAGTAAAGTCTTGAAAAAACAATTTCAATAAGATATAATAGTCCTTAAAAGGACTAATATTTATGGAAAATAATTTTATTAAATTAATAAGAGAACTAAATAAGAATATATCAATAGGAAATAGAATTTATG
>CAVEUC010000061.1:0-3649 GCA_963619035.1 Lachnospiraceae bacterium GAM79 | reverse complement strand
AAGGTACAAGAAACTTATAGTCTAATTTCTCACTATTTTTTAAAAATTTTAACTGGCAATCACCACATAGCATAACTGATGGAATATAACCAGGACATATAGCTAAGACATTCATATCAATATTTTCCCAATCCTAAAATTTTAAGTAAGAATCTTGTAAAGAAATTATTATGTTTAGTTTTTATTTTATGTGCAATAACTTGTTTGCATGAAACACCATCTAATACATAATCACTAGTTAAAATGTCTAGAGGTAGCACAGTATTCTTATCACTTACTATTTGGTTAATACTTTCTATTTGCTTCGGACAATTATTCACTTGATCCTGTCTAGTAAAATCATATATAGAAATTTTTCCAACTCCCAAATCATCTTCAAAATCTATACAAGAAAATAATTTAATATCAAAATCTTTGGCAAAATGTAAATAGTTCTCATAGAATAGAGAAGCATCATCTCTTCTAAGAACTAAGTTTGACAAGCAATCAGAGAAATTCTCATTATAATCTTTAACAAATTCTAAAGCATAATCTTGAATGATTGTAGTAATTAATTTAGCATTATAACCAATATTATAATTCTCAAGAACTGGCTCTATTTTACCATCTTTCTTACAAATACCAATAGTAGATGGACCTAATTCCATTAACAAATGCTCTCTCAAAACACCAGTGATTACCGGCTTATGCTCATAAAAACTATAAGACTTAATATTGCAAATAGTTCTTCTTCTACTAGCATAATCATTATTTGTGTGAATATACATAGAACCTACAGGATATCCTAATAATACTGATAAAGCTTCTTCAGGTCTACCACTATATCCTATATCAAAAATATATTCATTTGGTTTTATTATTTGAGAATAATATTCTCTTAACATTTTTTGATAATCAGATAATTTTTCAAAGCTTATTATCTCATCAATAAAAACTTTAATAGCTTTATTAAATCCTGCAACACCGCCAAATTCTTTTTCAAGATTCATTTGTTTAGACTCAAATATTTCTTTATAATTTATGTCTTCTTTCATAATTGGTGTAAAATATTTAGCTAATTTATTGATTGTCATAGTAACAAAGTTAACTTTTGAAATTATTGAATAAAAGTCTTCTTTCTTTTTTATATCAGCTAAAATCAAAGATTTTCTAGATAAACGAACGTAATTAGTCTTAATACCAGCGTTTCCATAAAGATAGTCGAAACTCTTTTTAACTAAGTAGCCATCTCTAGCAACAAAATGAATAGTTTCAATTTTATTATTTACAGCAATATCATATATCCATCTGGATAGTGCAAGAAGATGTGGACCTAATAACATATATCCTATTTTCTTAGGATTACTATCATAGTTAGATAAACGATTAACATTTGTTATTAAGTTATTATAAAATTTATTAGCTTGAAGACCTAATACGCACTTTATTGGTAAGAAATAAGGCATAACTTTCATATCAATTATACTATTTTTATTGCATAATATATTTTTTATTCCATCTCCAGTCCACACTGCTGGATTATAATTCATCAATAAATCTTGTGCTTTACTAATATGACATACTCTATATCCTTTATTACGAGCATTCAAAAAATCTGACTGATAATTATCTCCGATATGTAGAATTTCTTCTGGCTTATCAATGTTTAAATCATTTAAAACATAACTAAATAAATTTCCTGTTGCTTTAGTTAATCCAATTTTAGAAGAAACATAGCATTTTTCTATCTCTTTATAGCCTTTTTTGTCAAGTAATTGACATATATATTCATAGTCTAAATACATATCCGAAATAACTATTATTTTTTTATTTAAAAAAAGAGCTAAATCATAAAAATATTTTCCGCCTTCTTTAACTTGTAAATAACATTCTTCAAGATCAAGTTCTCTTTTTTTGGCATATGTTAGAACATCTTTAGAAATAACAGTTTCTTTCAAAAGATAATCGTAAATTTCATCTAAAGTAACTTCTTCATTTAATGGGTTCGTTGCAAATTTATATTTTCTACTTTCCGCCTCAGCAGTAATTCTTTCTGCTTTAAAATCTATACATTTTATATCAAATTTAGAATCCAATTCGTTAGAAATGATTTCAAAAATATCTACTGGCTCATAAACAACTCTTTTAAGTAATGTGTCAAAAACATCAAAACTAACATACTTTACATCTTTAGACATTATTTGCTCAATAATATTTTCATGCCAAAAATGTTGAGGAGAAACCTCAGTGGTAAGAGAATATGAAAACAAATCAACTTTTCCCTCTTTTGTATCTTTAAAAACGTTTTTTATTTCTTTTAAAATTAATTGATTATCTCTTCCTAAATCTAAATATAATTGATTTAAAGATTTTGAATACCATTCATTCCAAAGACCTAACATTTCAACCTTAAATTTTTTAGAAAAAGAAGAGTTTAGAATTTGAGTTTTAAAAAACTGCATGCTAGCGTTAACGTCATTAATATATTTAATTGATTTTTTAATATTTGAATGTACTAAGGCAGTTTCTGAATTTTGGTTAGATTTATAATAATAAGCACCATGAACATTCATAAAATGTTTAGAAACAGAAAAAATAGCACTGCTAAAAGCAATATCTTCCCACATATTTAATCTACCATATTTTTCAGTAAATTCTTCTAAATCATTTACTTTTAAATCCCATAATTCTTTTTTATATAATTTATTCCATACTACAGACCATGAAAAGCAAGAATAATTTTGATTTAAAAATTCCAAATATACATTCTCATTATACAAGTTCCAATCCTTAATAACGAATGGATCAAATGTTAAATAATTATATTGGGCATTATTATAATTAAAGCAAAAATCTCCTGCAACAATATCACAATCATACTCTACTGCATGACTTACTAATAATCTAACCCAATCATGGCTAATTTTATCATCACTATCTACAAAACAAATGTATGAACCACTAGCCGCCTTAACACCATCAATTCTTGTTTTAAATAAACCTTTATTAATTTCGTGCTTTACAAGTGTAATTCTATTATCTTTTTTTAAATACTCTTCAATTATATTTAGAGAAGAATCTGTTGAGCAATCATTTACAACTATAATCTCTAAGTTTTGATAAGTTTGACTTATTATTGAATCTAAACACGATCTTAGATATTCTTCTACATTGTAAACAGGAACAATTATTGATACTTTTGGACCTTTAATTAAACTTAAATAACTATCTTCTAAACTCATAATTACCTCTTCTTATAATTCTTATCTAACCAACTCATGTATTCTCCACTTTCAACGTGTTTAATCCATTCACTGTTTTCTAAGTTCCATTTTATAGTTTCTTTAATACCTGTATCAAAGTTATGTTCAGGCTTCCAACCAAGTTCAGTTTCAATCTTAGTAGGATCCATTGCATAACGTAAATCATGACCTGGTCTATCTTTAACATAAGATATTAAAGATTCTGGTTTACCTAAAGATGCAAGTATTGTCTTAACTACTTCTAAATTAGTTCTTTCGTTATGACCACCTATATTATATACTTCACCATCTCTACCATTTCTAACTACTAAATCAATTGCAGTACAATGGTCTCCTACATATAACCAGTCTCTTACATTAGATCCATTTCCATATACAGGAAGTGGTTCATCTCTTAATGCTTTTTG
>CAVEUC010000060.1:0-3846 GCA_963619035.1 Lachnospiraceae bacterium GAM79 | reverse complement strand
AAATTATTTTCAACTTTAATATATTTTGACTTCTAAATATATATATATATATATTCAAAAGAAAGTTTATATTTTCATTTTCATTTCTTACCTTAAAACACGGTTAATTTAACTTAATGTTGGTTATATTGCACGTTACTTAAGTAACATTTTATGCTTTTCCAAAATAAATTTAAGTATTTTTTTAGTGTTTTTCCAAATTTTTTAACACTAAAAATAATTATTGAATCTAAGATTATATAAAAATAAACATATTTTTATTCTTCTTTAGAAGATTCTTTTTCTTTTTTAGCTTCTTCTAATTGTCTTTTAAGTTCTTCTATTTCTTTATCTTTTTTATTTGTTTCTTCTTTAGTTATTTCTTCTTTTTTCTTTCTTTTATTTTCACTTACTAAATATATGATTTTTGCTATTTCAAAAATACATATAGCGCTAGAAGGTAAAATAACTAAAACTAATGTACCTACTTTACTAGACATAAAGAAATATATTTGACCTAAAGGTAAAGATACAAAACTAACTTTACCTAATATTTCTCCAGTTCTTCCATCGCTATATAAAGTTTGGGTATCGCTATCTCCTTCAATAGCATCACCTTTAAGAATATATTTATATACTCCATCAGCTTGTTTAACTGGATCTTCAATAATTCTATGAGTAATTGTAGTGTTGTTTAAAGGTACATAATTAAATGTTAAAACATCACCTTTTTTAAGATTAGAGTAAAAATCGTCTTCCTTCCCTTCTTTAACTAAATCTACTTTAATTAAAGATTTAACTGGTATTGTTTTAATATCATATTCTTCTTGTTTTTCTCCATCCATCGATCCAGATATTACAACTAAATATTGACTATCTCCAATTCTTCCATTAGTTACTCTAGAAGTAATAGAGAAACCAGCTAGAACTAAAAAGAAAGCTAAAACAACATAAAAAATAACATTACCTGTTATCTTTAATGCTCTTTTAGATTTCTTAATTTCTTTTGTTTCTTCTTTATTTTCCATTCTTTCTTTTTTATAAGGCAGAGAATTATCTCTGCCTTATACTATTAACTATATAAATAAATTATTAAGCAAATAACTTTTTATTAAAAATTAATATTTATTGTTTCTAAAGGTATAGATTCAAAGTACGAATCAGGTGTATCATCATTAATTTCTGTTTTTCCAATATTAACTTCTTCACCAGTTTTATTGCTTACATCACTATAATAACAATGATTAAAATTAAATGTATTACCAGTACCTGTTGTTTGTAAAATGATTTCTTTATTACCATTTTTTCTATGCATATTGAAAGTACAATCATTAAAATTAAAAACACCTTCTGAGCCTGAGTAAATTTCAATGATTGCATAACCGTTTGAACTACTGTATTCAAAATCATTAACTCCGTTTAAAATACAATTTTCAAATGTTGCTTTAACTCCATCTGAACGAGATTGAAAACATGCATAACCATTAATTGTCGAATTTCTAACTATTAAATTCAAATTTTCATTTGGACTTAGCGGATCACCACTACTCTCCTCAACATCAATCGCATAATGGCTAGTATTAATAGTTGAACTATCAATTGTTATAGTATAATTTTTTGTACCATAAATATTAAGCGCTCTTGAATAACTTGGTCCTGCATCAGTTTGACTAGTTTCTAATACAACTCCGGATAAAGTTAAAGAACCACCATTCAATGTTTCGTAATCAGAACCAAAAATATTAAAGACTCTTGATTTTTTTGCAGTTAATTTTGTAGAATTTTTCTCATCACCACTACCATAAATAGTGATATTTTTAGTTGTGATTTCGTATTTTCCGTCAATTGTAATATCATTATTCATCTTAATGCTTACAAATTCTTCATCAGATTTTAAAGCTTCTTCAAGTCCTGCTGCATCAGATACTTCAGTATCATAAACCTTAGCATTACTTTGTACAGCTTCTAAACCTAAAGTGATTTTAGCATCTTCTACACCTTCAGTAGCTGTAGCAGGTATTTCAATACTAACCTCATAAGCTTCGATTGTTCCACCAGCTTCAAGAACAGTCCAGTGAGTGATCATACCACTTTCACCAGTAACATTTAAAACATCATTTTCATCACCAGTTATAGCATATGTTTCACGGTATTTAATTTTAACATTACTATCGTTTTTTGGAGTTATTGTTAAAGTAACTTTATCTCCAGGTAACATTTTAGTTACAGCAACATCATTATCAGTAACAGTAACTTCAAAACCTGTTGCTTCATCGAATGCGTTAGTTTTATCAGCGATTGTTCCATCTTCATTAATTAATGCAGGTGTGTAACGTTCTTTAATTTCTACTTGTTGAGAGACGCTAACTTTACCTGTAGTAACAGTGATTGAAGATTCTGCTTTACTTGTAAATAAAGCATAAGTTGTTCCAGCTGCAACGCTACCAAAAGCAGCAATTGCTAAGCTTGAAAGTAAAATTGTCTTTGTTAATTTCTTATTTGTTTTCATATATATATATATATATATCCTTTCTTAAATAAAACTATTTAGCAACACTCGATAGTTTGAATAAAATATCTAAATCCATCGATTGTTCTTGTGCATCATTATTATCTTCACTATCTTTAAATTTATAAGATACTGTGATTAAACTCGATCCACCTTTTGTAACTTGTTTATTATCTGGTTCAACTACATTCCACTCAATTTGAGACATTATCGCAGCAGTTGAATCAATAGTTCCATCAGCTTTATAAGCTACTTTAGTAGTTTCGATAGTATAATCAAATGCTACATCACCAGTATTTTCCAATAAGAATGTAGCTTGACCCTCCATTGTAGGAACTAATTTAACACTATCAAAAATCTTACCAGTATAATTAATTAAACTTACACCTTTATCAGCAACTGGGACTAAATATTCTCCATTTTTATCCTTTAAAGTTGCAAGATCAACAGTTTGATTTTTAATTAAACCATTTTCATCAAGAACATCTTGCTTTAATTCTTTTAAATAGAGTTCAGCTTTAAGATTTCCTGATATTACAAGATGAGTATTAATATCTTTTTCACTTGTAAACAATGAATAAGTTGCTCCAACAGCTAAAACTCCACAAGTCATTAAAGTAGTCATCGAAGCAACAAATTTAAATGTTGATAATTTTCCTAACTTCATCTTTCCTCCTTCCTTAAATAATTGAATATGCGCTTGTTTCTAAAACTAATTTGAAATCTAAACTAGTCCCAATAATTTCTTGAGGAATATCTTGAGCTAAAGTATAGTGAACAACTAGTTTTTTAGATTCATACTTCTTAAGTTTATTTTCAAAAACTAAAGAAGATTCAAAACATGAAGAAAAAGAGACTTTATCAAGTTTTTCATCTCCTAAAGAAGCATCTATAGAAACATAATCGTAACCTAATTTATATGCATCTCTTTTAAAACTAATTGAAAAAGACACATCTTTACTAATTAAAGATTCAACCGTATACGATTGCTCTTTAACTTCACCTGGAGAAATAATCCCTAGGTCGCAGTTTTCAATAACAGACATATTTTCGTTTTTTAATTGTATTAAATCTTTATTATTTGTCTTAGCAACTTGAACACCAAAATAAACTCCAGTACCAATAACAGCACAAGAAAATAGAGATATTAAAGGAATAAAGACTTTACTTATTACTTTCATCACTTTCTCCTTCTACAATATTTTCATTATTAGAACAATTATCTTTTTTATAACTACGTCTTAAAAGAACAAAATAAACAATTATTAGAATAAGCGTCACTAATATCAAACCCATTAATAATCCAAAGCTTAATTTTAATTCGAACATTTGTTTTTTATCCTTATACTTATTTAAAC
>CAVEUC010000059.1:0-4129 GCA_963619035.1 Lachnospiraceae bacterium GAM79 | reverse complement strand
GTATTAATACTGGTGGATATGCTTTTGTGTATTCTAATGATTCGATTTTAACTAATGATGATGGAGATAATTATCTTTCATCACCTCATTGTATTATCGTAACCAAAGAAGGAGATTATAAATTAGAATATGATGATAAAATTATGAATTATAATTATTATATAAAATTTGATATTCACTCTTCTTTTTGGCTTTAAATTTTAAACATATTATTAAGATATTTAATTGTAATTATCATTAATTATTCTTATATATAATAAATTTGGCGTAATAAATGGCGTAATAAAATTGATTTTTGGCGTAATAAAGTATAGAATAATAAAAAAAGGATTAAAATATGAAATTTATCGAAACTGACAAAATCGAATTAAAAGAAAAAATAAATGATAGCCTATTAAAAGAAATAGAATCTTTTCTTAATACAGATGGTGGTGTAATTTATATTGGAGTTGATGATAATGGAAATGTTGTTGGTTTAGATAATATCGATAAAGTTTTAAAACATATATCCGATCTAATTTCTGATTGTATAGAACCTAATGCGATAGATTGTGTTAAACCTGAAGTCGAATTTGTTGAAGATAAAATAATTGTTAAATTAGTGATAAATAAAGGTTATTCTTCTTTATATTGCATTAAAAGATATGGTTTTTCATCTAATGGTTGTCATTATAGAGTTGGCACAACTTGTAAATCGATGACTTTGGATATGATAAAACGCAGATTTGAATCTGAATTTTCTTATACAGATACAATGATTTTAAAAGAATCATATTATGAAGAATTTAAATTTACAAAATTTAAAATGCTTTTAATTGAAAATGGCTATCATATTGAAGAGGGTTCATTTGAAAGAAATTTTAAGTTGAGAACGAGTAGTGGAAAATATAATTTTTTAGCAGAATTATTAGCTGACGAAAATTCGATTCCATTTATTTTTGCTAAATTTAAAGGTGCAAATAAAGCTACATTTTCCGAAAGAAGTGATTATGGTAATCAGTGTATCGTTATTGCTTATGAACAAATGAAAGAAAGATTAAAAATTGAAAACATTTGCATGACTATTACTAACCCAAGACCTAGAAAAGATATTTATTTATATGATATAGATGCTGTTAATGAAGCGTTGGTTAATGCTATTGTTCATAACGACTATAGAATGAGCGATCCTCAAGTAGCCTTTTTTGATGATAGATTAGAAATTACTTCTCATGGAGGATTGCCTTTAGGACTTACAAACGAAGAATTTTATAATGGTGTTAGTAAACCTAGAAATAGACAGCTAATGGAAATCTTTGCTAGACTTGGTGTTGTTGAGCATACAGGTCATGGGATACCAACAATAATACAAAAATATGGTAAGGATGTTTTTGAAATAAGTAATTCTTATATTAGAGTGACTATTCCCTTTAATAAAGATGTTATAAAAAATCATGGCGTAATAAATGGCGCAATAAGTGACGCAATAAACGATAGAAATAATATTAAATTAGATGAAAAAGAAAAGAAAATTCTTTATAGGTTAGAGAAAGATTCTAGTTTATCCGCTAAAGAATTAAGCGAAGAATTAAATATCCCATTTAGAAGTACTCAAAGATATATATCAGTATTAAAAGAAAATGGTTTTATCGAAAGAGTCGGATCAAATAAAAGTGGATTTTGGAAGGTTTTAAGATAATTTAAAAAATATAAAAAGGAGATAAATATATGAGGTATAAGATTGTTGCACAAGATATCACAGAGTTAGAATGTGATGTCGTTATTAATTCTTTAGGATCAGGAGAATTTATTACTTCTTATGGTAGATTATGTAGAAGCATTGTAGAAAAGAATAAGTCTATTCAATTTGAAAATGAAATTGCTTCCCACAAAAGTAAAGCAAGACCTGGCTATAGCTTTGTAACTAATGGATATAAAATTAAAGCGCCACATATTATACATATTTGTACACCTTATTTTATATATGATAAACAAATGTATGGTCTTGAACTTGTTTATATAAAAGCATTATATTATGCATACGAGAAAAAATGGTATAATGTTGGTTTGCCAATAATAGGAACAGGTGCTAATGGATATCCATCATATTGCGTTTATAAAATGGTAAATGAATTGGTAAAAGCTTTTGTAAAAATTTATCCAAAAATGTTTATAACTATATGTCAACCTATACCAAAAGAACAAAAATTAGAAGATAAATTTGATTTGAATATAATTAAGAAAAAAATTGAGGATTTTTATAAGAAAAATCCAACAATTGTTGAAAGAGATTTTGCTTATAATAAAAAGTATTTTGAAAAACGCAATTCAATTATTTTAGATGAAGAATGGAATTTTTGTACAGATAAGATGACTGAGCAAGAATATATTGAAAAATATATGTCTAACCCTAAAGAGTATGTTAAAAGAGAAGAATTTTTAAAAGAAATAGATGCGATTTTAGAAAGCGGAAAAAGGCCTGTTGAAATTGACTTTTCTACACTGGAAAATTATTCTATTACCAGTTACATTGATAAATATATAGAAGTAAGATTCTTAGAAAATTTCAGAAAAGAAGTTAAAAATCATGTTCTTAAATTTTTAGGAGGATCTTCGTTAAAAACTAAACATTTAGATCCAGCAAGAAGGCCGAATGTAAGTGTAACGACGTTAATGAGATATATTTTAGCTTTGCATATGAATAGAAAAGAAGCTGATGATTTTTTAAGATTTTGTGGTAGGGCTTTTTCTCCTGTCGATGATACAGATATAAGATATGTAGAATTAATTGAAAGAAAAATATATGATAAAAATGTGTTAACAAAAGAATATACAGAGTATTTTAAAAATTTAATATTTGCTTATGAAAAAAGTGATGGTATAACAAAATAAAAACGAAAATACTTCCAGCCTGGCACTTAAATGCCAGGTTTTTTTATTGTTTAATATAGATGTAAGAAAAATAAATGGAGGTGTTGATATGGTAGAAGAACGTAATAAAGGTATAGAACTTGCTGAACAAGGAAAATATGAAGAAGCGATAGAGTTATTGAATATTGCAATAGATAAAGGTAGTATTAAAGCTATTAATGATTTAGGGGTAGTTTACGAATTAATGAAAGATTATGAAAAATCCGTAAAATGCTACGAAAAGGCATCTATTTTAGGAATAGGGCATGGAACTTATAATTTAGGGCTAGACTACGAAAAAGGAAGAGGGGTTGAAGTAGATTTAGATTATTCGAAAAAACTTTTTGAAATCGCAGTTAAACAAGGATGTTGCCATGCTAATTATGCAGTTGCGTTAGCAATTTCAAAATCTCATGATGAAAAGAATTATAAAAGAGCTTTTAAGTTAGCAAAAGATGGAATTGAACTTGATGATGACTATTTAGAAAATCCTTGTATGTGGTTATTAGGAACATATTATGAAGAAGGAATAGGAACTAAAATAAATAAGAAGAAAGCACTTAAGTGTTATTTAAAATGTGCATATTCCGGAGATTACTATGCTATGTATAGAGCTGCATTCATATTATATAAAAAGAAACATTTAAGAAAAAAAGAGATTAATCTTATGTTAAACCTTTTAGAAGAAGCAATTGAAAAAGGACATAAAGATGCTCCTGTTTTAATGGCTACAATTTTCAACGAAGGAAAGTTTGTTGAAAAAAAATATAAAATTGCTTTTCATTATTTGCTTATTGGACTTCATAGAGATAGTTGGTATGCTGTTTTAACATATATTGATTTTTGTTTAAGTGGGAACTATATTGATCAAAAACTTGATAAAGAGATGGCTTATAAATCTGCTTTATATTTTCTTGTAAAATGTGATAATTTTCAATTTTATTCTAAATCTTATTCTTATCTAAGAAAAAAATATGTAAATTCTTTAGAATGGGAAGAGCTTGAAAGAGATGCTGTTTTGCTTAAGATGAACGATCGTATAAAACAAACGGATGCATCGGATATAATAGAAGACTTAGATAAATAGATGATTTTAAAATAAAATTCGCACTTAAATTTTATTAAAATATTAATTGTTTAAAAAAAAATTAAATTCAATTAAAATATTAATAATAAAGTGAGGATAAACCATGAATAAAATAGTAATTATTGCTGATTCTACTTGTGATTTAAGTGAAGA
>CAVEUC010000058.1:0-5102 GCA_963619035.1 Lachnospiraceae bacterium GAM79 | reverse complement strand
GCGGAAGGAAAACCGGTATGAATTTAAAAAGCAGATTTTCTTTTTTGCCTGATTTCTTGAATCCGACATTTGGTTCACAGAAAATAGCATAGCCAGTCCAGTATTTAAAAAATTCTTCATATCTGAAAATTTGCCTTTTATATTTTGCATCTGGATTTAATGCAATTATTTTTCTTGAGGTTATTTTTTTTATAACCATATAATGCAATAAATCATTTTCGCTTTTTGTATGCACAATAAAAGGTGTATATAAATTTTTATTTATTGCAAAATTTTCACCTTTTACAACTCTAGTTTTCAAATTATAGATTTTAGCTGCTTCAGATAATCCTTTTAAACTAGTTCCTTCTGTATCGGTTCCTGCTAATTGGCGGATTTTTGCAATATTTAAATTAACCCCAAAATGTGAAGCTATCATAGCAAGGCAAGCAGCTCCACAATCAGAAGAGTCATATTGTTGTCGGTATTTCATAAAGTAATACTTTTTTACTTAGTTATAAAATCTTATAACTTTATATACTCTGACATACTTTCATTTCCCATAAGAAAAGAAAGTATTTTTAAAATATCATTGGGTTTGCACCAATAATCTGGATAAATTCCTTTTGTATCACCAAGCCAATATTTATTCGTAAGAAGCTTTGAATCTCTCATATCAACAGCACATAACTTCAAGCGAATTTTAGAATTAGGTAGAACGTATTTGTAAACGTCCGTAAAATCTAATCCACCTTGTGAATTTTGTCCAATAGTTATGACATTTTGATCAAAAATTTCTTTTAAATTCAAAACAAACTCTTCAGCTGCAGAACAAGTTAAAGGATTCATTATTACATAAATTTTTCCTTTAAAATATGGGAATAATGTAATTTCTTCATCTTCGACATCGTTAAGATATTTTGTTTCTAAATTTTCTCTACAAAAATTAATATAACTTGAAGGAGCAAGTCCCTTGGACACTGTTTTATCAATCATAGTTTTTGTATTGATTCGTTTTTCCCCTGCATATAAACTTGTGTGCCATTTATTAAATTCCAAATCATTTTCATTCGTTTGCTCAGCATAAATTAATGCACAAAGAAACTGATTTACATATTTTGAGAACCCACCAAGATTATCTCGAAGATCAAAAATAATGTTATCAGCTTTTGAAAATTCTTTGATTATATTTTTAGAATCGTCTAAAAATTGTTTTTCCTTACTTTCGTCAGAAAAATTACACTTTTCAATTTTTAAATAAATACTATTATCAATTTTTCTAAAATCATAATCTTTACTATTCTTTACTTTTCCCATACTACCAGTTACAGGAATTTCATAATCTTTATTATCTATTGAAATAATGCTGGTCTTTAAAAATCCTGATGAAAATGTTCCAAAAGTAAATAATGTCTGTTCGTCATGTATTGTTTTAAAAATATTATCTACATTGCCTGTATAACGCATTCCTTTTTTTATATTTTTATAATTTTTATAAACAACATATGAATCATTTTCTTTTGTAAAATAAATATCAGAATAATAAATATATTGATGAGTAAAGGGCATAAAAAAATCATCTTCTGTTACATTAAAAACAGAAGTATGACCACATGTATTAGAATACTTTGCATAAATTTTACTTATTGCACTAGCAAAAGCTTTTTTATCAATACCTTCTTTCTTTTCTTTTTTAGAAGAAGCTGTTTTCTTATATGTTGTTTTTATTTCCGTTATAACATCTTTAGCCGTTAGTTTTTTTTCATCTAATGATAAACTCATATCAATGGCAACATCAGAAAATAATGTTTCGAGATAAGCACAATCATCATCAAGAGAATTTGGAAATACACAAAATAAAAATGTAATCAAAACAAAGAAAAATGAAATAATTTTTTTCATAAATAGCCTCTTGTTTTAATAAAGTTATAATAGACCGAAACTATTATAACTTTATCATAAAAAATAATAAAATCTTTTATTATTTTACACAGCTTGGATCTAATTTTTTCATCTGCTCGTCGTATTCTTCTTCATACCAAGTTTTTTTGTCATTTGGAGCTTTACATTCTGAATCACCTGCTGTTAAAGCAAATTCATTCATATTGCAAATATCTTCAAAACCATCCAAATCTGAAATTGTAAAATTTCTTCTCATATTAATTTAACCTCAAAAATTTAATTTTTATCCTTCCATGCAAAATATTCATCTTTTGTTATTTCATAAAGATAAATATCGCTAACTATTCCAGCATAGCTTTTTTGTCCGAAATGTCGTTTACCTATTTTGTGTCCCATATATTTATATACAAATTTTTCATATAAGTTATAAGCATGCTCATTTTTTTCAGCCACACACCAGTTAAATGCATTACAACCACGTTTAGTAAATAAATAATCTAGATATTCAAAAAAGGCTCTTGTAACCATTACAGACTTATTTTTTTCAAAAAGAATAAGTCTAAAACCACTAACAGTATCTAATGGTCTATTCCATTTGGCACAAAAATATGCAATTATTCCATCATCATCCAAGACTACAAAATTTTCATTGCGCCATGTATCAGGATGATGCTCAATAATACTATTTTCCAAAAATGAACCATCTGTAAAGAACCACTGATTCTCTAAATCCATACCTGCCAATACCAATTTTCTAGATAATCCAGAGGCCACGGCAAATGCAGGTTCCAACTTATAAGATATTGAATGCATCTTATTTCTCAATACTTGGTGTCGGTGACGTATATGGTCCTGAAATCATTGGTGATTCTCTTTCGTCAGAACAACCCGCACAAGTAATTTGAAGAATTGTTTCATTACAAAGGTCTGAAAAGCCATCTAAATCTGAAATTATTTTCAATTTCTTTACCCCCTTATTTAATTTTTATATAAAATCTGCAGATAATATATTCATTATAATAATTTCATGAATTTCTCTAACAAGGATTCATTTTTTAGTTTTATATACAATTTTATTGTTTCATTAACTAATTCTTTATGATAGTAACATTCTAAAAATTCGTTTTGTTCATTCTTAAAAATCTGTTCTGCATAACAAGTTCCACCACAAAGATATTTTGCGTAACAATTTATACATTTTGGATTATCATTTACGTTAGGCAGCTTAAAAAGTTCTTTTTTAGTTCTCTTATTTTTATAATTTCCTAAACAATCATTTTCATAGCCAATAGTCGAATCACAATGATAAATATTTCCCTTAGAATCAATAACAAGAGACCTTCCCCATTTACAACGATTTGTAACATATGTTCTATAATAGATACTACGCAAATACGCAAAAAGAATTGATTTTTTTAATATAATTAATTTATCTGAAATTTTATTTTCTCTAAAATCTTGAAATATTTCTTCATAAATAATTTTTATACTTTCAATCAATTTATTTATAGATTCAATAGAAAAAGAGGTTGCTTCATTTTTCCCTCTTGCTAAATTAAAAGACATATTTTTGAAACCTAACTTTATAAAATGCTCTACAATAACATTTAAATTCGGAAAAGAAGGTGTTATTACTGCTGATGGAATTACATCAATACTATTTGCTCTAAATTTTTCAATACCACATATAACATCATGATAAGTGCCTGTCCCATTATGAAAAATTCGATTAGAATCATGAATATACTCTGGCCCATCAAGACTAACACAAATGCTATCATCCAAACGACTTTTTAGAAAATCTATATATTCATCTGTAATATTTATCCCATTACTCATAAAAGACATTGACATAAAACGAACTTTCTTCTCCAAATTTAATTCTGGGAAAATATGATTAAGAATTTGTCGATTTACCATAATTGTCTTCGATGCTGATAATTTTTTCGTTTTTGATAATAAAACTGTAAGAAATTCATGTTTAGAATAATCGTAAATTTCCCATAACTTTTCATTTGTTAGTATATTGTTAACTAAATCCAATAAATTTTTAGAATTTGGATATTTCTCTATAAGTTTTTTTGGAATTTTTGCAAGAATTTTTAATATATCTTCTTCTGATAATTCACCAGGAAAAAACAAATATTCTTCATACTGACCAATTAAATAGTCAAAATATTTTAATTTCTCCAAATCGAGTGATGATTCAGATGTATAACATAATGAAAAAATATATTCTGTTGCTTCTGGTAAATACACTTTTTTTACGTATTCAATAATTTCCCTTAATGATTGTTTTGTAAGAGTTGAATTTTTATTTTTTTGTCTAAAACAGTATTTACAGTTTAAATTGCATTTATTAGAAAAATTTATTGATACATAACATTTGTTATCCTTAAAATCTTTTGCCTTAAAAGAAGATATTTTTAATATTTGCTTATAAAATTTTAAGTATCTTTTTTTTATCTCTCCATATTTATTATTTCTAAGTAATTTATATAAATCTTGACTAAGAGAATAAATTTTATGAGTAAAGCAATCAAAACAATAATAAAAATCATCATATTTTAGAAAATAAAATCTCCATGAAGTTTTTAATAATTTTTTAATCATGATTAGTCTCCATGTTAAATTTTAAACCAAATGCTATTTCATATTCTTTTACAATGCTTTGAGATTTTTTTACGTTATGCCAAGTATAGTTTGTTTCATCGAATTCTAAGTAATATTTAAAATATTTTGCAAATAAAGGGTTTTTCCCTCTCATTCCAATACATATCAATCTATTTTTACAACACTCCGGTAAAGAAATAATTATTTCTTTCATAAAATTTTCATCAATGCATTGATCATTCAAATCCAAACTGTATGCATACCATAGAGACGGTTCTTTCAAACTAAGTTTATAATAATTATAAAATAACTGAATTCTTTTCTTCAGATTTCTTTGAAATTTTAAATCTGTAAAATCATTATGAACAATCATGTAATTATGATTGAATGTAAAAACATGAGAAAAATAAAAATATTTTTCTTTTTCCATTATTGTTGATGGTCGAGTCTCATGTTCTTCTTTGAATAAACTTTGCTTTATTGACTTATTAAAAAGAAGATATGCTTTCCAGATATTAAATCCACTAAAATTGTCCACCGGACTTGGAACTCGCAAACCTGCAAAATGAATTATATCAGTTCCAATACAATTAGAGCCAATTGATATT
>CAVEUC010000057.1:0-21984 GCA_963619035.1 Lachnospiraceae bacterium GAM79 | reverse complement strand
TATATATTCTTTTATAAAATATTTAAAATGCATTTTATTAAATCCAAACCGAAGAACTTTTAATTTTTAAAATTTTTTCAGTTTAATTTTTTAATATAAAAAGCCTTAAAAAATTAAGGCTTTAATTTTATTATTTATATTTAACTAACTACATTAATTTAGCGCCGCTACTTGTTCCAATTCTTGTAGCTCCAGCTTCGACCATTTCAAGGAGTTCTTCATGAGTTCTAACTCCACCTGCAGCTTTAACCTCACAAGCATCACCAACGGTCTTTTTCATTAAAGCGACATCTTCAACTTTAGCACCCCATTTAGAAAAACCTGTTGAAGTTTTTACAAAATCTGCACCAGCTTCTTTAACAAGTTCACTAGCTTTTACTATTTCTTCGTTAGTTAATAAACAGCATTCGATAATAACTTTTAATGTATGATTTCCAACAGCTTTTTTAATTTCTTTAATTTCATTTAAAACATAATCGTATTCATGATCTTTTAATTTAGCGATATTGATAACCATATCAACTTCATCTGCACCGATTTCTACTGCATCTGTTGCTTCAAAAACTTTAGCTTTTGTTGTCATTTGACCAAGAGGAAAACCGATAACTGTACAAACTAAAACATCACTTCCTTTTAAAATTTCTTTAGCATAAGGAATATATGAAGGATTAATACATACTGATTTAAAATCATATTTAATAGATTCTTCACATAAAGCTTTAATTTGTTCTTTAGTTGCATCTGCTTTTAATAAAGTATTATCGATAAGTTTATTGTATTTCATATTATTCTCCTAATAAAAAAGGCATTAAAATATGCCTTATTTAGATTCTTTACCTTTGATAACTTGTTTGCCATCGTAATATCCACATTTTGGGCAAACAGTATGAGCATGAATCATACTTCCACAATGAGAACATGTGCAAATTCCATTAACATGTAATTTGTAATGTGTTCTTCTCATTCTTTTTGTAGTTTTACTAGTTCTTCTAAATGGTACTGCCATAATTAATCTCCTTTATTCGCTTTAAAATTATAATAGATATATTTCAATTATTAAATTTTTATGTGACATAATACAAAAAAATCTTTAAAACATCGATTCTATCGAGAAAATATTTTTTTTACATTGTCAAAATCTATATGGTTTGAATTAATGTATTCACACTCTACAACTTGACCTTCAATATTGTCACTTGATGGAATATAATATTCAATATAATTTGATGAATGAGCTCTATAAGCTTTTTTAGTTTGATCGTAGTTTTCTACTAAAAACTCCATCGTTTTATTATTGAATTTTTTGTTGTATTCATTTTGCATCAAATCACTTAAAGCAATAAGTTTTGATACTCTCATCTTTTTATCTATTTCTTCTACTTGATCAGGGAGTCTATCTGCGATAGTCCCTTCTCTCCTTGAGTATGGGAATACGTGAATCTTACTAAAATTAATTTCTTTACAAAATTCGTAAGTTTCATTGAATTCTTCTTCGCTTTCTCCTGGGAAACCAACGATAACATCAGTAGTTAAAGCAATATCACTTCTAATCTTTCTAATTTTAATAACTTTATCTTTAAATGATGCTAAATCATATTTTCTATTCATTCTCTTTAAAATAGATTCAGAACCACTTTGAAGAGGAATATGTAAATGATTTGCTAAATTAGGAAATTCTTTTAAGCATTTTAAAAATTTATCATCAATTTGAGAATCTTCTAAACTAGATATTCTCAATCTATATAAATTTTTATTTTCGGATAAAATTTCATATATTAAATCCGAAAAAGTATATCCATTTTTAAAATCTTTTCCATAGCTTCCCATATCGATTCCAGTTAAAACAATCTCTTTATATCCTAAAGAAACCAAACGTTTAACTTCAGCTAAAACTTCATCTTTATCTCTACTTCTACTTCTTCCTCTTATATAAGGAATTAAGCAATATGTACAGTAATTATCACACCCATCTTGAATCTTTAAGTAAGCTCTAGTTGTAAGTAAAGAATCAGTTAAAGTAAGACCTTCATATTTTCTAATTGAGTTATTATCTTCATGAATAACAATCTTCTCTTTATTCTTTTTAAATTCTTCAATATATTCAGGAATTAATGATCTTTTACTAGTTCCTAAAACGATATCAGCATTAAGATCATAAGCTACTAATTCGTATTCTCTTTGAGTATAACATCCCATTACAATAAGAATAGATTTCTTATATTTTTTTCTATATTGTTTGATAGTCTTTCTATCTTTCGCTTCACTAGTTTGAGTTACGCTACAAGTATTAATAACGATAACTCCAGGATATTTATGTTTTTTCTCATCGAATTTTTCATATCCTTTTTCCATTAATAAATTACCGACACATTCAGCTTCGTAACTATTAACTTTACAACCTAAAAATTCAATAATAAACGTTAAATTTTCTTTACTTTGCATATCTTTTTAAACACCTTATAACTTATAAATTCATTTTTATATAAAGAAGAGACAAAATCTCTCATTTGATTTGTATAATAACTTTCTAATACAACTTTCACTCTATCGATTACATGTGATTTATTTGGATGCTTTAAATGCTTATCGAATAAATATATCATCGTATCGATTCCACCTTGTCTATTAATTACAAATATACAATTTAAATGGTACGAAAAATAACTGACAGTCGTTAAATCTTCACTAACTTTAACTAATTTTGTAAAAGAAGAATCAAATAAATCAACTCCATACGTATCAAAAGGATCGACGATGAAAGCTTTATAATTTAAAAATAAATCTGAGTATGGACTTTCTTTTAATTTTTCAACTTCGTTAGAATATACTCCATTTGTAATTCTATTAAAGAAAGGGAAGTAAACTCTATAATCATCATATTTAATATATGGATAATCCAAACATTTTTCTTTTAAAATCTCATTTAAATTAGGAATGTTATTTTTAAAGCCTTCAATAATAAAAGTATCAATATCCTCTTTATTTTTTAATCCTCTAATAACAATATTTGCTTTAATAATATCAAAATCATTTTCAGCAGTTAAATATTTACTAAATTGAGGATCATTCTTTAAAATATTTTTGTTTTTATAAAAAAAATCGCTTTCTTCATTATTAAAAGTTTTACTATTTCTCTCTTTTTCTAATATTTTAAAAATACTTTTATTCATCATTTAACCCCATATAGAAAGATAATAAAGAAACAATAAATATATTAGCAGTTTCAGCTCTTAATATTCTTTTACCTAATGTGATATTTTTAAAACCACAATTCATAGCAAATTCAACTTCTTCTTTAGAAAATCCGCCTTCAGGTCCAACAATAACATTGACTGTTTTTCCTTTAATATCTTTTAAATCGTTATTTAATGATAATAAGGTAGATTCACTATTTTCATAAGGTATTAAAGATATATCTGCTTCATATTTATTAATATCTTTAAAACTTATTATATCACTAATCTGAACATTTTTTGTTCTTTTCGATTGTTCTAATGCTTCTTTACAAACTTTATTAAATCTTATTAATTTACTTTCTTTTTTATTTTTATCAATATGAACAACGCATCTACTAGACTCAACTAAAACGATTTCTTTAACACCTAATTCAATAGCCTTTTGAATAACAAATTCAGTTTTATCACCTTTTAATAAACAAATAAAAAGTCTAATATTACCATCTAATTCATGAGTTTCATCGATATTTTTAACAATTTCAACATTAAAAGGATTAAAGGAAATTATTTTAACTAAATATAGTTTATCTTCACTTACAACTTCAATCTCATCACCTATTTTCATTCTCATTACAGTTGATATATGAAAAATATCATCTTTAGAGAATTCAAAATTAGCTCCATTATAAGACGCAAAATATCTTTGCATTATCTTAAAAATACTCCGTTACTATCTTTGCTTCTTTTAAATAAAATGACAATACTTAAAACTATATATATAAAATAAATTACAGCAATAGGAATGGTTAAAGATAAAACTAAATTTTTAGTAAACACTAAGAAATAAAATAATAAGAAACACCCGCCATAAATCAAAATAGTAGATAAAATTCTTATTAATCCTTCTTTTTTATATCCTAAATAAAATGAATCAGCACCAAATAAACCTAAAAATAAACATAAAACAAAATTAACAACCTTTTTATGTTCTTTAAGATGAATTTGTTCTTTTGTATTTAAATTTATTGTATTTAAAGTTTGAGTTACATCGCATGTATCTTCTTTAGTTGTGTCAATTGGATTTTTTTCACCACAAAAAGGACAGATTTCTTTATCAAATTTAGTAATATTCTCTCCACAATTCTTACATTTTGGCATAATCAAACTTCCTTTTTTTAATAATATTAATAATAGTATAAATGAGTGAAAAAATCACTCATTTAATTATTATTTTTTCCAAGCTCTTTTAAATTTATCCTTAAAGCTATCTTGGTCTTCTGCTTTTTTAAATTCTTCTAAGGCATCCTTTTGTTTTTTGTTCAAATATGTTGGTATTTTAATGTCGATTTTAACATATTCATCACCATAACTTGAACTTCTAACATCTTTAACACCTTTTCCTTTAATTCTTAAAACTTGGTTTGGTTGAGTTCCACTTGGTAAGTTAAGTTCAACATCACCATATACTGTAGGAACAACTAATGTAGCTCCTAAACAAGCATCTACAAAATCTACAGGTTGAGTTATATAAATATCGTTATCTCTTCTTTCGAAATTTTTATCAGCAGCAACCATAACTTCTACATAAAGATCGCCATTTTCACCACCATTATATCCTCTTTCACCTTTTCCTTGAAGACGGATTTGTTGACCATTATTAATACCAGCTGGAATTGTAATTTCAACATCTTTTCTAATATGTTTATATCCTTGTCCTGAACAATTTGGACATGCAGTTTTTATACGTTTACCAGTTCCGTGACAATCTGGACATGCAACTTCTTGTTGAATAACACCAAAAATACTTCTTTGAGTTTGTAAAACTCTTCCTTTACCTTTACATGTTGAACAAGTGGTGTATTCTGTTCCGTTTTTTGCACCAGTTCCGTGACATTCGCTACAAGTTTCATCATAATCTATTGGTAAAGTAATTTTAGTACCGTTAATCGCATCCATAAATTTAATACGAATACGCATAAGTTTATCATCGCCTTTTTCAACTCTTGAAGATGAAGAAGAATAGCTTCTCGAACTTCCTCCTCCAAAAGCTCCACCGAACATTGAACGTAAAATATCGTTTAAATCGCCAAAATCGCCACCATTGAAATTAAATCCATCAAAACCACTTCCGTTAAATGGATTTTGTCCTCCGCTAGTTTGATCGAAAGCAGCTTGTCCAAATTGATCGTAAGTTTTTCTTTTTTGTTCATCGCTTAAAACAGTGTAAGCTTCACTTGCTTCTTTAAATTTTTCAGCATCACCAGTTTCTTTATTATCTGGATGATATTTTTTAGCAAGCGTTCTATACGCTTTTTTAATTTCATCTTGAGTTGCGCTTTTACTTACGCCAAGAACTTCATAGTAATCTCTTTTTTCGCTCATATTTTTACCTCTTACGACCAATAGGAGAGTCGAAACTCTCCTATTATTTATTTAAATTTTAACGTTTATTTTTTATCTGTGAAATCTGCATCGATAACATCATCATCTTTTTTATTTGAAGAAGATGTATCATTTGCACTTCCGCCAGTATAATTAGAATCTTGAGCTCCGCTAGTTGAACTTGATTGTGCACCTTGTTGAGCTTGAGCTTGTTGCATATATGCAGCAGCTTTTTCTAATTCATCGATTCTACTTCTTAATGTTCCATAATCTTTGTTATTTAAAGCATTTTGGATTTCATCTCTTAATTTTGTAGCTTCTTCTTTTTGTTTTGGATCGATTGAATCACCTTTTTCTTGTAAACCTTGATTGATTGAAGAAAGGTAAGTTTCAGCTTTATTAATTAATTCAGCTTCTTCTTTTCTCTTGTTATCTTCTTCTTTGTTAGCTTCAGCTTCTCTAACCATTCTATCGATATCTTCTTTACTTAAACCATTAGAACCATTGATTGTGATATTTTGTTCTTTTTGAGTATCTAAATCTTTAGCGCTAACTTTAACGATACCGTTAACATCGATTGAGAATGTAACTTCAATTCTTGGGGTTCCTCTTGGTGCTGGTCTAATTCCATCTAATTGGAAATGTCCTAATAATTTGTTATCTCTTGCCATTGGTCTTTCACCTTGGTAAACACTAATATCAACAGCTGGTTGATTATCAGCAGCAGTTGAGAAGATTTGAGATTGTGTTGTAGGAATTGTTGTATTTCTCTTAATTAAAGGAGTTAAAACACCACCCATAGTTTCAATACCTAATGTTAATGGAGTAACATCAAGAAGAATAACATCTTTAACATCACCACTTAAGATACCACCTTGATATGCTGCACCGATTGAAACAGCTTCATCTGGGTTGACACTTAAATTAGGTTTTTTACCAGTAATTTGGCTAACTAATTCTTGAACAGCTGGCATACGGATAGATCCACCGATTAATAAAACTTCATCGATATCACTATATGATAATTTTGAATCTTGAATAGCTTTTTCAAGAGGTGTTCTACATCTATCTAATAAATGTCTTGTCATTTCTTGGAATTTAGCTCTTGTTAATGTTGTTTCAAAGCTGATTGGACCATTTTTACCCATTCCGATGAAAGGAAGTGAGATTGTTGTTGAAGTTGAACTTGATAATTCAATCTTAGCTTTTTCGGCAGCATCTTTATATCTTTGAAGAGCCATCTTATCTGAAATATCAACGCCGAATTCTTGTTGAATTTGAGCTTTAATCCAATCTGCTAAAACATTATCCCAGTCATCACCACCAAGTTTGTTATCACCTGCTGTAGCGACAACTTCAAATGTACCATCACCGATATCGAGGATAGAGACATCAAGTGTTCCTCCACCTAAATCAAATACAGCGATTTTTTCTGATTTCTCTTTTCCTAATCCATAAGCTAAAGCTGCAGCTGTAGGTTCATTAATAATACGAACAACATTTAATCCAGCGATTGTACCAGCATCTTTTGTAGCTTGTCTTTGAGCATCGTTGAAGTAAGCTGGAACAGTAATAACTGCTTTTTCTACAGAATGACCGATATTAGCTTCTGCATAACTCTTCATGTAAGCAAGAATTTTTGCACTGATTTCTTGAGGAGTAAAATCCTTTGAAATGCAGTTTACATGGACCTTTTCATTAGATCCCATAATTCTTTTAATAGAACTAATTGTATCTGGATTAGTAATAGCTTGTCTTTTTGCAGCATTACCTACAATAACTTCTCCATTTGCTTTAAAACCAACAACAGAAGGTGTTGTCATAGTTCCTTCTGGATTTGGAATAACTTTGACTGTTCCATCACTTTGAAGATAACTAACAACAGAATTTGTTGTACCTAAATCAATACCTAATATAATTTCTTTTGCCATAATTTTTCCCTCCTATTAAGCAATATTTTCTTTTGTTTCTTCAGTATTTTCTTCTACTTTTTTATTCACACTAGTTACGACCATCGCTGCTCTAATTAAGTGATCGTAGAGTTTATAACCTTTTGTGTTAACCTTTTTAACTAAGTTTTCTTCTCCATCACACTCAACTGTTTCAACAGCATGCATCGTAGCAACGTTAAACTTCTCATCAATTTTTGGATCGATTACTTGGATTCCTTCATTTTGAAGAACATTTATTAATTGAGAATAAACATATTTGAATCCTTGTAAATAATTCTTTGTCTCTTCGCTACTAACATCAGCGTTAAGAGCTATATCAAAGGCATCTAATATTGGAAGAAGTTCATCTACAAATCCTTCAACTCTATATTTGATAACCTCTTGATGATCTTTTTGAATATCTTTTCTTAAATTAGCCATATCAGCATAAGCTTTATAGTATTCATTTTTCCAATGCTCCATATCAGCCTTAAGCTTTTCGATTTCCTCGTCTTTTTTAGCTAATTTCTTTTTAAAAGAAGCTTTCATGTTGAGCGGTTCTTCACCCTTCTCTTCTTCAACTACTTCTTCTTTTTCTTCTTTAATTTTCTCTTCTTCCATAATCTGTCCTTTCTAGATCGCCAAGATGCGTAGCGACCATTTCAGTAATGTAATCTAGATATTTAAGAACTTTGCTATAATCCATTCTTGTCGGACCAACAACAGCAATTTTTCCGATATCTTGATTGCTCTTTGGTATCTTTATGTTCTTAGTAATAATCGATATATCTTTTAAATCACCATTTCCTATCGAAATTATCGTTTCTTCATTATCATCAAACATATTGTTTAATCGATAAGGATGAGATAATAAATCAACTAAATTTCTTGTTTCTTTAATGTTATCTTTAAATTCAGGTTGATCTAATAGATAATTTTTACCATAGAATTGACCATTTCTCTTTATAATGAAATCTTTTAACATATTCATAAATATCTTATTAATATATGTAAATTCAATTTCATATTCTTTAAGTTCATCTTTAATTTCACTTAATTTTTGGAAAATATCAACTAACCTAGTTCCTTGAAGAAGTTTATTAATTCTTTCAACACAACTCTTTAAGGATTCGATATTTTTACCTTTAGGAAGGACGAATGTTTTATTTTCACAATATCCTCTATCAGTAATAAATAAAAGAACAAACTTATATGAATTCAATTCTACGCATTCGATTTTTCTTATTCTTTCAGCAAACACGTTAGGTCCTAAATAACAACTCGCTAAATTTGTCATATTTGATAGCATCTCACATGATTCATAAAGCAAATCTTCTATAGAAGTAGAACAATCGACCAATCTATCAATTTCATATTTAATAGTTTTATCGACTTTATCACTTCTTAGTTTAGTAACGTAATACCTATATCCATCGATTGAAGGAACTCTTCCGCTTGATGTATGAGTCTTTTCGATATAACCCATATTTTCAAGCTCCATCATCTCATTTCTAATAGTTGCACTAGAATAATTCAATCTATGATTTTTAAGTAATGTCTTACTTCCAACTGGTTGAGCGGTTTCAATGAAGTCTTCAACAATATATTTAAGAACAATTTCCCATCTTTTTAATTTCATAAATCTCCTTTCTAGCACTCATTTTTTCTGTTTGCTAATTATTATTATACACTCAAATTTAGCACTTGCAAGTGAAAAGTGCTAAAAATGTATTTTTATTTTTATAATCTTAAAATATCACTAATAAGATTATTAACTCTATAGTTAATAACTCACAAGTTAAAAAAGTTTTATATTAATTTTACAAGTACACTATCTAATGTGTACATATAATCTTTATTTATTTTAAATCTATATTTAGTCATAGATACTATTTTATCTTTAATTAATTGATCTATTATTTCCTTTTTTGATAAATAAAAATCTTCATTAAATTTATTTTTATATTTAGATAATAAAAAACCTTTTTCTAATCTTAAATTAGTTAATAAAAAATATTCTTTATCATCTTCTAAAGTAACTACTTCTTTTTCTATATCATTAATTCCTTTTATATATTTAGATATATTGGAAGTATTTTTATATCTTATATTATTAATATAGCCACTACTTCCAACTCCTAAAGCTAAATATTCTTCATCATGCCAATAAGTTAAATTATGTTTACTCTCTTTATTTTTTAAAGAAAAATTACTAACTTCATATCTATTGTATTTGTATTTTTTTAATGTTTTAACAATTAAATCATATTGTTTTCTTAAATTTTCTTCATTTTCTTCTTTATATCCATCGATATAAAATTTACTACCTTTTTCAACCATTAAAGAATATAAAGATATGTGATTTATACCTAATTTAATAAAATTATCTAATTCAAATTTTATATCTTTTAAAGATTCATCTGGCAATCCATAAATAAAATCTACATTTATATTTGAAATATATTTTTTAACTAAATTTATAAGAGAAAAATAATCGATTTTATAATCTCTATTAATCAACTTTAAATATTTTTCATTAAAAGATTCTATTCCAATTGAAATTCTATTAATCCCGTATTTTTTAAATAATTTTAATTTTTCTTCATCAAGCGATTCCGGATTCACTTCAATACTAAATTCACCATTTTTTCTTAATAAAGGTTTTAATGAAGATAATAATATTTCTAATTCTTCATAACTTAAAACAGATGGAGTTCCTCCACCAATATAAATTGTTTTAAATTTATTAAATTTTGATTTTGCAATTTCTATATCATTTACCAACTGTTTTATATATTCTTTACTTATTTTAGGAAAATAAAGCGACTTTAAAAAGTCGCAATATGAACATATTTTTTTACAGAATGGTATATGAATATAAAGACTATTTACCGTCTTCTTCATTCTTTTGTTTTTCTTCGTTTTCTTTATATTGTTTGATGATCTCAGGATCTTCAACATCTTCTAAATACATTTTTAATGTTTCTTCAGCAGCTTGTTTTTCATCAGGCTTTTTCTCTTGAGGTCTTCTTTTTTTAAGTAAATAATAAATTAAAAAGCTAAGTCCTCCAATACAAGCAAAACCTAATACAACAATTAAAATAATCCAACCATCATTTAAATCTTTAGCTAAAAACATATTTTTTCTCCTTAATTTTTCTTAACAGGTGTATAAATAAATTTATTACGTAACATTTCTTTTCTATAATACCCTAAAACTACCAAGTTATCCATGCTAGTTCTAGCAGTTTCATACGCACATCCAACTTCTTTTTTAAATTGAGATATTGTATAACTCATTCCTAAAGTACAATGACGAGCATAGAAATACGCTTGAGATCTACTTAAATTAGGATTCATTTCTAATAAATGAGTTTCCAACCTTTTTGCATCATCTTCACTTAATCCACTTGGAACGTTACTAATAGCTATCGCTTGAGTGTAATTAATACTTTCTTCCTTATGGTTTTCTAATGGTGAAAATGAAGTTGTTGGATATACTTTATTTTCAATTTCGCTATGATTTCCTACTTCTTTTACTACTTCAACATTATTAACATCTTGTTTTGGTTGTTCTTCAATTTTATTATCGAATGAAACTTCTTCTTTTGCGTAAAATTCTTTTTTTATTACAGTTTTTTGGGCGATTGCAATATTATTTAAGGCTTCATCTATTTGAGCATCACAAACTTTAATTAAATAAGATATAAAATATGTTAAATCAAATGTTTTTTGAGTTTCTAATAACCAAGTTTCAAATTCTTCTTTTTTATTTAATAGAACCTCAAAATTAATTAAAGAAGCAACATCTTCTAAATCGTTATTAGCTAACACCTTTTTAAATAATAATAACGAAATTTCTTCACTATAAAATTCGAATGGTTTTATGTAATAAATATAATATAAAGTAGCAGCAGCTTTAACAAATAAACTTGTAGTTGATGTATTAATAAAATCAAATAATTCGTTCATACCTTTTTCAATAGCATTAACTGGTACACCAATATAAAGTTTATTAATGACATATTTTGAATACTGATTATCAACTTCACTAGTTCTATAAAATTCTGTTAATTCATCACTTTCAGTTAAATAAGAATAATAATCACCTAAACAAATATCATCGATTTCTTTTAAATAGTTCACTTCAACTTCGTTTAAACACTTTAAATAATTTTTTAAAATCATTGTTTCAGGTGGTAAAACGCTTAAATTATTATCTATCATTCCTTTAATTAATGTATCTTCAACATTAATATTATATTTATTAGCTAATTCTTTTAATATTAAATTATATTGAATTTGTTTAAATGTATGATCACATCCAGTAGCTTTTAATTTGTTATAAGATAGAACAAGCTTGCTCATCTTACGTTCAATACTATTTATTCTACTAGATATAGTTGGAGTAAAACATACATTAAATTTTGTGCCTGTAATATGTTTTAATGCTAAAACACTACTAAAATTACTACGATATTCAACAATATTATTCCAAATATTATCAATTAAAGGAGTTCTCATTGCTTCGCTAACTTGTTTTTTTGTAGCGTATATATCATTACTAAATTTGATGACTAATTCACTTGCTGCCATAATATTCCCTCTAAAATATTATAAATAATATTATTAAATATTAAAAGTTTTAATTACTAAAAAACTACTAATTTTATAAAAAATAATAGAGTTCGTTAATTTAAAACAAATTAAAAACAATAATCTATCATAGATAATTCGTAGTTTGAAGAATCTTCATGTAATTTTTCAAATTGTTGTTCTAACTCTTCTAAATTCATTCCAAAATGAATATAATCTTTAAAATATTTTTCATTAATCGAACTATTAAACGTCTCTTTAAAACCAGAATAATCTAATTTATTATCGATAATTGGTAAAAACTTTTTAACCCTTATAGCTGTATCATCGCTACAATTTTCTATACTTTTTTCTTTCTTAATTAGTAATGATTTATATGTTAAATTTCTTGAATCGTTTATTTCATTATAATTATAAATAAAAACAAATTTATCTAATTTATTTAAATAGTTTTTTACGCTATTAAAATCATAATATCTTTCACAGCTTGAATTTAAATAAAATGCGAAATTAATAGTATCACTTACTTTATCTTCATTTCCATAATAATCTTTAATTAAGTTACAATTTACAACAAATAATATAATTTCGCTAAAGTTATCATTACTATCATAATACAATGTATTATCAATATTATTTATTTTGAATAATCCTAAAGATTTTCCATAAGATTCTTTAAAACTAGCTAAAACTGAGTTATTATCGCAATACATATCAGGATCTGTACAAGTTATGGTTCTATTAGGATCTTCACAACCAACAAGAAGTGAACATAATATTATGAGTCCAAAATATTTAAATTTCATTTTGTATTTTTTTAACTCCTCTTTAACTTAGATTATAAAGGCTATAAAAAAATAAGCAACTATTAAATTGCTTATTTTTTTAATAAATTTATTGATATTTAAACTTAATTTGAATCTTCATCAATAGAAAGTAAACTCATAAATGCTTCTTGAGGAACATCGACACTTCCAATAGATTTCATCCTCTTTTTACCTTCTTTTTGCTTCTCTAAAAGTTTCTTTTTACGAGTAATATCTCCACCATAACATTTAGCTAAAACATCTTTTCTAACAGATTTAATATCAGCTCTTGCGATAATTTTTCCGTTTATTGCAGCTTGAACTGGAATTTCAAATTGTTGTCTAGGAATAACTTCTTTTAATTTAGAAACTAATTTTAATCCTCTATTATATGCGAAAGGTTTATATACAATACTACTTAATGCGTCGATTACATCACCATTTAATAAAATATCCATCTTAGCTAGATTTGATACTCTATATTCTAAAAATTCATAATCTAATGAAGCGTAACCTTTAGTATAACTTTTTAATTTATCAAAGAAATTGTAGATAATTTCACTTAAAGGGATATCGTAAATCAAATTAACCCTAGTTTCATCAAAATATTCTAAATCTACGTAACTTCCTCTTTTTTCTTGGCATAATTTCATAATAGGTCCAACATACTCTTTTGGAGTCATGATATTAGCTTTTACATAAGGTTCTTCGATAGATTTAATTTTAGTTAAGTCAGGCATATCACCAGGATTATCTAATTCAATACTACTTCCATCAGTTAAATTTACTTTATATACAACACTAGGAGCAGTTAAAATTAAATCTAAATCATATTCTTTTTCAAGTCTTTCTTGGATTACATCCATATGTAAAAGACCTAAAAATCCACATCTAAAACCAAACCCTAAAGCTTTTGAAGTTTCGGTTTCATATTTTAAACTAGCATCATTTAAACTAAGTTTAGCTAATGCATCCTTTAAATCGTTATATTTCCTAGAATCGGTTGGATAGATTCCTGAATAAACCATCGGATTAATTTTTTTATAACCTGGTAAAGGTTCATCTGCTTCATTATCTTTTAAAGTGATTGTATCACCAACATGAACATCGTGAATATCTTTAATTTGAGCACATAAATAACCAACTTCTCCACAATATAAAGCTTGTGTTGTCATATCTTTTGGAGTTCTAATACCAAGTTCTGTAACTTCATAATCTTTATTAGCTCTCATTAAATGTATTTTATCACCAACTTTAATTTGACCATCTTTAATTCTAATAAGGACAACAACTCCTCGATAAGAATCATAAAAACTATCAAAAATTAAAGCTTTTAAAGGATTGGAATTACTGCCTTCAGGAGCTTTAACTTTATGAACTATCGCTTCTAAAATTGATTTAATATTTTCACCAGTTTTTGCGCTTACTGGAATCGCTTCACTACCATCTATTCCTATTTTTTCTTCAACTTCCCTTCTACAATAATCAATCATTGCACTTTGAAGATCTATTTTATTAATAACAGGAATAATATCTAAATCGTTATCTATTGCTAAATACGTATTAGCTAAAGTTTGGGCTTGTACTCCTTGAGTTGCATCAATAACTAAAATTGCACCTTCACAAGCAGCTAAAGAACGAGATACTTCATAAGTGAAATCTACATGCCCTGGAGTATCTATAAGATTAAAAACATAATTTTCACCATCTTCTGCTAAATATTCAACAGTAACAGCATTCAATTTAATAGTGATACCTCTTTCTCTTTCTAAAGGCATACTATCCAACATTTGCTCTTTTAATTCTCTTTTTTCTACTGCGTGAGTGTATTCTAAAATACGGTCTGCTAGCGTAGACTTTCCGTGATCTATATGAGCAATAATACTAAAGTTTCTAATCTTCTTTTGATTGTATTCCATAATTAAAAATTATATTAAAAAAATAGGATTTTTAAAAGAAATTATATTAATTCTTATAAGATAAAGTTCTCAATTCTATTGATTACAATGTAACCTTCTCTATTATAAACATCTTCTCTATTGTAAGTAATTGGGGTTCTATCTGGTTTTAAAACGAGTCCACCAGCTTCTTCGACGATAATTTGGAAAGCTGCGGTATCCCATTCTTTAGTTCCATCGCTCATTCTTAAAGTAATTTCTCCAAATCCATTAGCAATATAGCAAGCTTTAATTGAACTTCCTACTGGCTCAACTTTTGTAATTCTATTTTTATATTTTTCACAAAGAGCTTTTTCTTTTTCGTTAAAATGGAAAACAGAACGATAACAAGTTAAATTTTCGATTTTATCACTTACATGAATTTTAGTAGATTTACCATCTTTAAAGACGTAAGCTCCGTTGCCTTCACTAGCAAAATACAATAAATTTAAAGCAGGTATAACAACAACTCCAACAACGACTTTATGCTTATAAGCTAAAGCTATATTAATTGTAAACATATCATCTTTTTTAACAAAATCTTCAGTTCCATCGACTGGATCGATAATCCACACATAATCAGATTCTAATCTTTTTTTATCATCTAAGCTTTCTTCAGTTAAAAAAGCGTAATCTTTAAATCTTTCACTTAAATATTCTCTAATAACTTTATCACTTGCTTTATCCGCATCAGTTACAGGAGAATTGTCACTTTTAATTTCAACATCAAATCCGTTGTAATAATAATCTAAAACAACTTTTTTTGCTTTTAATCCAGCTTCAATCGCTGCATTTAATTCTTTTTCATATTTCATAATATTATTTCAAAAAAACTCAATCCGAAGATTGAGTTTTATTTATCCTTTCTTAAAAAGCTTTATTGATACAGCCAAATACTTCACATTTAGCTTTAACTACATCTTTAATTCCTTGTTTAGCAGGTCCAAGTAACTTTCTAGGATCGTAAACTTTTTCAGGATCTGTAGTTGCACAAATTTCTCTTAAAATCTTAGCGAAAGCTTGTTGATTTTCTGTATTAACATTAATCTTACAAGTTCCTCTTTCGATTGCCATTTTAAGTTGGAAATCAGGGATTCCGCTTCCACCATGTAAAACAAGTGGTACTTTGCATAATTCATTGATTTCTTCCATTTCTTTAAATCCAAGTTTAGGTTCGCCGTGGTATGGTCCATGAACTGATCCTAAAGCTGGTGCTAAACAATCGATTCCTGTTCTATCAATTAAAGTTTTACATTCATTTTTATCTGCGTATAAAACACCTTGAGAAATAACGTTATCTTCTTGTCCGCCGACATGTCCAAGTTCAGCTTCAACACTAACATTTCTTGCGTGAGCATAATCGACAACTTCTTTAGTAATTCTAATATTTTCTTCAAATTCATGATGTGATGCATCGATCATAACACTAGTAAATCCAGCGTCGATTGCTTTCTTACAAACTTCAAAACTTGATCCATGATCAACATGAAGTGCAACTGGAATTGTAATGTTGTTATCTTTGATATAACCATTGACTAATCCAACGATTGTATCAACTCCACCCATATATTTCATAGCGC
The DNA here is from genome assembly GCA_963619035.1 of Lachnospiraceae bacterium GAM79. Classification (GTDB taxonomy): domain Bacteria; phylum Bacillota_I; class Bacilli_A; order RFN20; family CAG-826; genus Onthovivens. The sequence goes on along the minus strand of CAVEUC010000057.1, from coordinate 5,576 downwards.
CTTCACTAACACCTAAAATAACTGGTGCTTTTAATTCTTGGCATTCGTCTAAAATAGCAGCAACCCATTCAAGGTTATTGATATTAAATTGTGGTACTGCGTAATGTCCTTCGTGTGCTTTTTGAAGCATTTCACACATATTTACAAGTTTAGTTTCCATTTTATTTTCCTCCAAAAACTATTCTTCTTTGCTTAAACCATCTTCGTCAGTTTGTCCACTGACATCATCTTCATCGCCAGATAAATCATCTTCACCATTATCGCCATCATCTTCTTCGGTATCGTGATTTTGTTTATCTTCATCATCCATATCTTTATAGAAAGAGTTCATATCAATATGGACGTCATCATATTTATGATGTTCTCTTAAATCCCAATTTCCTTCTTTTAAATTAACAAATCTACCATCTAAGGAAAGATTTGTATAAAATTTTGAGATTTTTTCGCTCTTTGTTTCTTCATCAAATTCAAGTTTAGCGCTTACTTCATCATATAATTCTTTAAAACTTACTTCTCTTTGTAAATCTTTTAAGATTGAATAAGCTACATCAACCATGGATTCATTTTTATAATTTTCCATAAAATTCTCCTTTTAATCGTTTAATATTATACTTTAATTTAAAATATAATTCTACATTCTTGATAAGACTTCTTCTTTACCTAAAATCTCAATAATATGATACATTTCAATACCATGATCTTTTCCGGTAATTTTAAGTCTGATAGGCATATATAAATCTTTTCCTTTTATGCCAGTTTCTTGTTGAATTGATTTGAATAATGTTTTAACACTAACATCATTAATTTCTTCTAAAACACTTAATTTTTCTTTAAATGATTTTATAGCAACTTTAGATGTTTCTTTATTTAAAATCTCTTGTTGATTTTCATCAAATTCAAATTTAGGATTTACCAATTCATCAACATCATTTTTTAAATCAGCCAATTTAACAATTTCGTTTTTATAAATTAATGAAATATTTTTAAGTTCATCATCATTCATATCTTTTTTAAATTTAACTTCTTTTATGAATGGTAATGCTTTTTTAAAATATTCTTCATTATCCATGTGTTTAATATAATAAGAGTTCATATATTCAAGTCTTTTGTTATCAAACATACTTGGTGAAGAAGAAAGTCTATTAGGATCAAAAGCTTTAATTGCTTCTTCTTTAGTAAATATTTCTTTATTTTCTTCACTTGTCCAACCTAATAAGAATAAGAAATTAAATATCGCTTCAGGTAAATAGCCTAACTCTTTATATTGAGACATAAACTGAAGAATATTATGATCTCTCTTACTTAATTTTTTACCATTAGGATTTACAATAATTGTCATATGTCCAAATTGAGGTGGTTCCCAATTGAAATATTTATAAATTTGTAATTGTTTAGGAGTGTTAGAAAGATGTTCTTCTCCTCTTAAAACATGTGTTATATCCATGATGTGATCATCGACTACAACAGCGAAGTTATAAGTAGGGATTCCATTTGATTTCATAATAACAAAATCACCAATATCATCACTAGAAAAGCTTACTTCACCTCTAACAAGATCGTTAAATTTGAAGTTTACTCCACTTTCCATCTTTAATCTGATAGTTGGTTTTCTTCCTTCTTTTTTATATTTTTCAATTTCTTCTTCGGTTAGATGTAAACAATGTCTATCGTATTTAAAAGATTTGACACCGTTTGAAAGTTGATTGTCTTTCATTTCAGCAAGTTCATCTTCGCTGCAATAACAATAATAAGCATATCCTTTATCAACTAATTCTTGGGCATATTTTCTATATAACTCAAGCTTTTCAGTTTGTCTATATGGAGCGTATTTTTCATTCATTTTATAAGGTGATTCATCCGGAATTATGCCTAACCATTCCAAATCTTCAATTTGGCTTTTTTCAGCTCCAGGTATATTTCTTTCTAAATCAGTATCTTCGATTCTAACGACGAAATCCCCGTTATATTTCTTTGCAAATAAATAATTAAATAAAGCACTTCTAGCTCCACCAATATGAAGATATCCTGTAGGTGAAGGTGCATATCTTACTCTTACTTTTTTATCCATCTATTTTTCCTCCAATAAACACACGCTATAGCATTCAATAGCTTCTTTTTTTCCAACGCTACCAAAGCCTTCATTTGTTCCAGCTTTAATTGAAACACGACTTTTGTCAATATTTAAAGCTTTTGATATGTTTTCTTTTATTTTTTCTTTATAGTCTTTTAATTTAGGTTCTTCTAAAGATATATAAGTATCAATATTTGAAATTGAATATTTAGATTTTATATATATTTCATTTATTTCGATTAGCATAGAAATTGAACTTCTTCCTTTATTAATTTCATCACTATCTTTAAATATTTCACCAATATCTTTGTTTCCAGATGCCCCTAATAAAGAATCGATAATAGCATGGGTTAAACAATCCCCATCACTATAAGAATAAGAAGTTAATTTTGAAGGAATTTTAACTCCTCCAATAATAATTTCTTCACCTTCTTTTAATCCGTGTATATCTTTTCCAAAACCTATTCTCATATTACTTAAACATTAAATCTAAAGAAGAAAATATCGCCATCTTTTGCAACATATTCTTTTCCTTCGATTCTAATTTTCCCTGCATTTTTTAAAGCAACTTCTGATTTATATTGCATCATATCATCGTAAGAATAAACTTCAGCTCTAATAAAACCTTTTTTAAAATCTGTATGAATTACACCAGCACAATCTGGAGCTAACATACCATTTTTAAAAGTCCAAGCTCTCACTTCATCTTCACCAACTGTAAAGAATGTTGATAAATTTAATAATTTATAACTAGCTTTAATTAAACTATCTAATCCTGATTCGCTTGCTCCAATTGAACTTAAAAACTCTTTCTTTTCTTCTTTTGAATAATTCACTAATTCAGCTTCAATCTCGCAACAAATAGGAATACATTGAGAATTTTCCTTGCTTGCATATTCTTTAACTTTTAAATAATTTTTGCAATTATCAATATCAGCTAAATCAGAATCACTAACATTAGCAACATATATGATTGGTTTTAAAGTTAAAAACGAAAAACCAGATAAAATTTTCTTTTCTTCTTCACTTAACTTTAAACTTCTTAAAGCTTTTTCGTTTGTTAAACAATCTTTAGCTTTGATTAATACATCATATTCAGCTTTTGCATCTTTATCTTTTGATAATTTTGCTTTTGCTTCAACTTTTCCGATTCTATTAGTAACAGTGTCTAAGTCAGCCATAACCAATTCAAGATTAATAATTTCAATATCTCTAATTGGATCAACAGAATTTTCGACGTGAATAATATCGCTATTCTCAAAACATCTAACTACTTCAATAATAGCATCAGTTTCTCTAATGTGACTTAAAAATTGATTTCCTAAACCCTCACCTTTACTTGCACCTTTAACTAATCCTGCAATATCAAAAAATTCAAAAGATGTATAAATAGTTCTTTTTGGATTAAAAATTTTAGATAAATCATCAACTCTTGTATCGTTTACTAAAACGCTTCCAACATTTGGATTAATCGTTGCAAAAGGATAATTTGCTGCTTCAGCATGACTAGATGTAATAGCGTTAAACAATGTGGACTTTCCAACATTTGGTAATCCAACAATTCCTGCTTTTAAACCCATACTTAAACAACCTCCATAAAATTCCTTAATATTATATATAATATTAGTAGGAATTTCATTAATTTTTAACTATATTGATTATTTTTTATATAAAGCGTTAATAGAATCTTTGGTTTCGTCTAAACAAAGCAATAATAACGGATTAAATTGACCACACTCACCATTTTTAAGCATCTTCAAAGCAACATCATGAGGATAGCCTTTTTTGTAGCATCTATCACTTACTAAAGCATCATAGCAATCAGCCATGGAAACGATTTGAGCTGAAATTGGAATTTGTTCGCCTCTTAATCTATCAGGATATCCATTACCATCATATTTTTCGTGATGCCAAGAACAAATTTCGTATGCATATTTTAAAAGTGGTTCTTTAACACCTAATTGTTTAATAATATCACCACCAATTTTACAATGAGTTTTAACAATCTCGAATTCTTCTTTAGTTAACTTTCCAGGTTTATTTAAAATCGATGTTTCAATTCCGATTTTACCAATATCATGAAGAGAACTAGCTAAAGAAATAAGTTCAATATCTTCTCTTTTTAAATTATATTTATCAGAAATATTTACGAGTTTCTCTCCTAATAATTTAGTTATTTCACTAACATGAATTACATGAGGACCATTTTCACCACTTCTAAACTCAACAATATGAGAAAGAATATTGATCATAATTCGATTATTTCTTTCTTTTTCTTTCATTTCTTTTATCAAAACCGAAACCAATTGCTTTTGTCTTGAATAAACTTTTATTGAACTCAATATTTTTCCTAAAACAATTTCTTTTCTAAAAGGTTCAGATATATATTCAGATGCACCATTTTCATAAGCGTTTTTAATACTCATTTCAGTTCTATCTTTAATAAGCATAATTAAAGGAATGTCTTCGTTATAGTGATTATTAATCAAAAACGAAAGAAAACTAAAATTATTATCTTCAATTAATGAATAACTATATAAAATCGCTGAGATTCCAGTTCCAAATTGATTCATAATCCTTTTTGCATCTTTCTCATTATTAACTTTACAAAACTCAAATTCATCTTTTAACATATCTGTTAAAATTTTAATATTATCGTTTGATTTATCAGCAATAAGAATTGTAGGTTTTGAACCTTTTAAAGTACCATTTTCACTGCTTTTTTTATTTTTATCAGTTTTCATTTTAATAAGTTTTGATTCGACTTTTTTAAGTTCTTCACAAACGATCTTATTATTAATATGAGCACCTACAATACTGATATTTAAATCAATTTCATTACTATTATTTATCTTTAGTGAAGAAATATTTTCTTTTAATCTTTTTATAACATTATCAAAATCTTCTTTTTTAATCGAATCAAAAATAATTAAGAATTCATCTCCGCCATATCTTATAATTGTATCGTTTTTTCTAATTGTTCTTTTAAAAACAGAAACAACCTCAACTAAAATCGCATCACCTACGTTATGGCCATATATATCATTGTAAAATTTAAAATTATTAATATCTATAACAGCGATTTTACAATCTAAAATTCTGTTTTTTATATTTTCCTCGTAATATCTTCTATTTAAAGCACCAGTTAAAACATCTTTATAAATTTTATCATAGTAAGCATTGGAATCATCACCTAAAACTGTTTTAACTTTTAACTCATTAACAAAGTACTCATCTACTTGAGTTATTATTTCCATAATTTGAGGTAAACCATCTACTTCAATATATCTAGCATGGACTTGATAAAATTTTCCGTTCAATGATTCAATTTTAAAATAATCGCTTTTATCATTAAATGCTCTTAAACAAACGCAATTTTTACAAGGCAAATTTTTATTCCACAAATTAAAACATTTATTTTGATTTTCTTCTATATTATTTATATTTTCTTTGGCTTTTTTTATAGATTCAATATCTTTTTGAGTAAATAAGCGCACTTTAACAT
>CAVEUC010000056.1:0-13182 GCA_963619035.1 Lachnospiraceae bacterium GAM79 | reverse complement strand
GAACAAAACCAACTACAGCACCATCGCCTTTATGAATACAACTAAAAGAAATACCATCTACTTTTTGACTAGAATAAATTATATATTCATCACCTTTTCTAAATTGACGATATTCTTCAATAAAAACAACTTTTGTCCCTACATTAAATTTTGAAACATTACTATTATTTGATGTTTTATTGGATTCTATAGAATTACCGTAATTAGATGTTTTATTGGATTCTATAGAATTACCAATAGACGAAACATTATTGCTTTTATTATTACAATTTATTTTATTAAGAATTAATTTATTAGATTTAGATATATCTTCTACATCTTCCATACAATATGAAAAATAAAGAAATAATAACCCTAATGCTGGTCCAAAAAATAAGTACTCTAACAATATTATAAGTAACGAAATTTTCATATATATTGATAAAGCAGAAAATGACATAATTATAATAACTAATAAATATATAAAATTAGCAATAAAAGAAATTATTAATATCCGTCCAATAATTTTGAAATAATTTTTCATATTTAATTTAATAATAAAAACTCCTATATGTTGTTTTTATTATACTCCATATATATATCAAACGATAGTACTTTATATAAATTTAAAAAACAACATATTCTTTGGGATAAAATATAAATAGTAAGCCTAATGCAGGACCAAAAATAAATATTGTATTAAAATATTTTAAAATTTAAATCAAAACCAGCAAACATTGGTACTATATAAATAAAAAGACAAATAAAATTAATTAAAAAACATATCAATAAAACAATGTCAACTATTCTAAAATATTTTTCAATATGTATCTTCGCAACTCTTAATCTCTTTTTTTAACTGTATTTCTTAAAGTTACTAATTTTAATTATAAATCCAAGCTATTTTTATTTAATAAAAATTCTTCCAATGAAACAACTAAAATACCCGTATCGTCATAATAAGAAATAATATTTTGATTGATTACGATTATTTTTTTAAAAGAACCTGGAACAGATAACAACGCATCATATTCATTGTTTAAATGTTTTTCTTCTGGTAATCTATCGACAATTTGGATGTAATATTCTTTGCTTGAAATTCTAACTACAAAATCAATTTCAGATTGAACATAAACAAATTTTCCATCTTTATTTTTCTTTTTAGCTTCTATAAAACCTACATCAACTCTATAGCCTCTAGTAACCAATTCATTATAAACAACATTTTCAATTAAAAAACCTTGATTAGGTTCTCTAAAATTTATTCTTACATTTCTTAATCCAATATCTTGGCAATAATATTTAGAAGGTGTATTTAAATATTCTTTGCCTTTTATGTTATATCGTTTAACTTGATCAAATAAGAAAGCATCCTTAATTCCTTCAAAAAATCTATAAATAGTTTCGTTATTAACTTTAATATGTTTTTCACTAGATAAATAATTAGCCATATTTAATGGATTAGTTAAATTTCCTGTTATTGAGCATAAAGCATCAACGGTTGCAGATAATTCATCAACCAAATTAGTTTTTATATTTCTTTTAATATCATCAATATAAACTTTATTCATCAAATTATCTAAATACTTTTCTTTTGAATAATCTGTTTCTTCTTCGAATAAACCAGGCATTCCACCATATTTTAAATATTCTTGTAATGCAAATCTTTTATCTTTTTGATAACCATCGTAATATTCAGAAAAAGATAATGGTCTAACATTAATTTCACTACCTCTATCTTTAAATTCATCATTAATATCTTTCGATAAAAATTTAGAATTGCTGCCTGTAATATAAATATCGTAATTATCATGCTTATTTAAAGAATTGACACATCTAACAAAATCTTCAGCCAATTGTATTTCATCAATAAAAATATAATATTGTATATCATTTTTATTTGCTTTTTCTTCAACATATTTTCTTAGTTCACCTTTAACGAGTAAATTATCAAATTTTTCATCATCTAATTCGATTATTATAATTTGATCATTATTCACACCATCATTTAATAAATAATTCCTATAAATAGTCTTCAATAAATAAGATTTACCTGCTCTTCTTAGCCCAGTAATGATTTTTACTTTCGAAGAATGTCTTTTAGAAATTAATTGATTTAAATAAAAATCTCTTTTTATCATAAGAAACCTCCAACCGAAATTTAACCTACTTTTCCGGTTTTTTTCGATTCTATTATAATATTTAATAAGATTTAGTTCAAGTTTATATATAAATCATATTGAAAAATAATAAAAATCATCAAAAAACATCAATATTTTTTAAAATTTTAACTAAAAATAAATAAGTATTTAAATAATAAAAATAGAATCGAATTTTTACCTACTTTTCCGGTTTTTTTCGATTCTATTAATTTTTATTGTAGTTAATTAAGCTTGTTCATCACAATTTTCATCTTTACTTTTAACACTAGTTCCAGTTCCGTTACTTGTTATATAATTATATCCATTATCAATAACATAATAATAAACTCCATCACTATTTCTTTTAAAATAATATGTGTAAGTATTATCTAAGCCAGGGCTAATAGTAAATGATACATTAGATTTAGTATAAGAAGAATTATCCATTTTAATTATAGAATTACTTGAATCTGTAGTAACATAATCAATATTTGTTAATGCAGTACGAGTATCGGTGTCTGATGAACCATCAGTTCCGACATCAATATAAACAATATAAGGATTTGTTCCGCTTGCATATTTTGTTATAAAAAATTCGTAACCTGCATCAATATCTTCTTGAGTCACCTTAATTCCGTAATAACATGGTTTGCCACCCCCATAAATAATAGCGCCACACATATCGTTAGTAAAATCCGATTCTTGTCTATATTGAAGATTTGTAAAGCCAGTCGAATAATCTTTAGGAGTAGTCCTTTTTAATCTAATAATAGCTATAACTGCATTAAGGGAATTCGAATTAACAGCAACGAATTCAAAAGTTCCAGGGGTAACTGGTGCAACCCAAATACCTCTTGCTGGTATAAATAAATCACCAGTCCAAGAACCAACTTTTCCATTTTTAACAACCAAATAATTATCTTTACTTGTCGGAAAGTTTGTATAATCAGAACCGTCACCAAAATATGTTCCTGATAAAGTTATCGCGTGATCACCGTTTCTACCTCCAGAACCATCATCACTATTTAAATGTTCCTTAATTTTATTAATATGAGTCGTAAGTTCATCAGTTGGATTATAAAAAGGATTAATACTAGTATTACCTGCAGCTCTCATATCATCAAAATTTAATGTTGAAGAACTATATTGCGACTTATAGACCTTAACTTCTCCTCCTGAATAATATCCTATATTAGTTGCAGAGGATGATGCGCTTAAAGTTGATGCATAACTAGCAGTAATACTAGTATTACTAGAAGTAACGGTTTTTGTTCCAGAACCGGGAATAATATCGCCATCATTATCAAACTTTATTGGTACAGCATATCTTTTAGGAAAGACCATGGTTGTTCCATCCATAAGAGAACTGTTTGTACTTAATTTATCATATAATGACCTAATATCAATACTAGTTCCATATCCAGTATCACCACTACCTTCTTGATCTTCCCATTTATAATCAGTGCTATTATATGCTCCTAAAAGAGTATATTTACTAACTTTACTATCGTTATATTTGGATAATATAGAATCAATAATATAACTTGTACCACTTTTAACTTTAACATTAGAAGAATGAACACCACAATTAGAGATAACTCCATTTGCATATCCCGCAAAAATACCTACTAACAAGTTAGTGCTATCAGTTAAAATAGAAACATTTTCTAAGTAGAAATTAGATACAGAATTAATACTAGATGTATAACTTAAAGTAGTGTTATATTGTCCAATAATTCCAAAAGTACCGACAATATTCATTTGTACATAATTTGAAGCGTTAACTGTACTAGGATGTCTACTTGTTTTTAAATCATCATAACTATTCGACACAGTTAAATTGTTAATAATATAATTTTGACCATTAAAATTACCTACAAAAGGATTTTCTTCTGTTCCTACAGGAGGAAGGATAAATCCTTTCATATTGATATCGTTTTTTAATTTAAAATATTTTTGATCGATTTTTCCATCACCATCTTCATCTTTATTAAATTGTCCTAAATATTGTAACCACGCAAAATTATAAAAATGAGTTGAGTTTGAAATTACATATGGAGATTCTTCACTTCCATCACCACTTTCAAAATAGTTTGCTAAACCTTTTCCAAACGCTTCATCATTAAAAGAAACTTGGTCTTTAGTCATAAACCAAGATAATGTAGCGTTAGAAAACATAGTTAAAAATGTACCTAAAGACACTAAAGAAATTATTGAAAATAAATATTTTAATGAACGTTTTTTCATATTTATCCGCTAATTCCCCAATCGCAATTAAACGTAACAGGATCTTCGTTTTCTAATACTTCATTACCGACATTTAATGAATAAATATATTGAAGACCATCACCAAAATAATCGATGATTATACCAATATATTTTGTTGAAGTAGTAAATGTTAATCCACTACTAATACTTTTTGTATAACTGCTTTCATCAACTTCAGTGTTGTCATTTAAAGAGTAGAATCCATTAGAATCATCACTTTTTTTACTTGTTAAATCAATTGAAGAACTTGTTGTATCAGGATATTCAGTTAAAGTAAAAAACTTAAAAGTAATAACCGAACTCATTGGATTTCCAGTTGATTTTAAAGAATTATAAGATAATGTATCTTTATCGTATTTAACTAAGCTTGAATCATAATCAGTAGTTGTATATACATTTAAATTAAATTTTTCTAATTCTGATTCACTAGCACTATCACTAAATTTAATCAAAATTAAACTTGAATGATTGCTAGATAACATACTATATGTTCCCATACCAAATAAATCGGTTATGCCTGTAGCGTAACTCCAAGATTTAGTTGAAGAAGACCAAGTTCCATTAGGTGTAGTGTTATATGTGTAATATGTATTATTTCCATCGCTATCTTTAACTTCTTCAAAAACTTCAACTTTATCGACTAAAGTTTTAGGTAAGGTAGTATTAAAACCACCATTATCACTAATTGCTTTCCTATTTGATGAAAACCATGCTGCTGTCGCATAAAAACAAGCGATCATAGGAAAAATAATAACCATAGATAAGGCTAAGTTGTTTAATATATCTTTAACTTTCTTTTCATTTTTTCTTTTCATATAAAATATTATATGAAAATTTTAAGAAATATCAACACTCAATATTATTAATATTGAATCTATATTAAATTATTTTCAAACAATTTAACGATAAGGACTATTAACCTAGTAATTTTTGAAATAAAAATGTAAAATAGTAATAACTTTTTGAGGTAGTTTTATATGAAAAAAATTATATTTGTATTAGCTTTATCGGCTTTATTAACAAGTTGTGGAAGTCAAATAACTCCAGATAACAACAATAATAACAACAATAACAATCAAGATAACGATGATAAAAATAACAATGAGAAATTACTAAAATTTAATGCTCCAAATTACGAAACTAGAAAGATTAATTCAATTGATGAAGTTACTAGTGATGACTTATTTAACATAGGAAATACAGTAGATATTTCAATTTCAATAAGTGATGAAGAATTAAACAAATTACAAGATGATTATAAAACTGGATATAAAAATGACACATATCACGTTGCAGATTCAGTAACAATAAATTTGACTAATTACGGGCAAACTTTCACTTGGAATTTTAATAATGTAGGAATAAGACAAAAAGGAAATACATCAAGAAAAGATATATTAATAAATGGCGAAATCAATACGAAAAACCACTTCAAATTATCTTTTGATGAAACTTTTGATGATGTAGAAAAATACTCCACTTCTTTTATTGAAGAAATGAAAACTAAAATGGATGGAGAAGATTATAGCGAAAGAGAATTCTTAGGATTAGACGGATTAGATTTTAAATGGAATAGAAATGAAGATACAACCTATATTAAAGAAATATATTGCTCTTATATCTATAAAGCTGGAGGAATAATTGCTCAACGTATTGGTCTATCTACTTTATCGATGATTCAAAAAGATAATGATAATAAATCATATTCATTTGGATTATGTACAATGTATGAACCTGCTAAAAAGCAATTAATCAAAAAATCATTTCAAGATAATGATAAATATTTAAATGCTCCTACATGGAAAGAAGAAAAAAAGGGAACATTTGGTATAGAAAACGTTAATTACGGAGATTTATATAAATGTACTTGGGGAGTTGGAGAAGGTAGTTCTAATACAGGATCATCTTTAACAAGCAGTTCAATCTCTAATAAAAAAATAGGTATAGCTAATATTTCAGGAAGTTATATTCCAACTTATGAAAGAAAAACAAATACTGATATCACCACTTACACTGAGACTCAACTTAAAAATGCAGTAAATACATTTGAAAATTCAACTTATTCAGATATCGAAAAGATTGTAGATTTAGAATATTTATCTAAATTAAGTGCTATTAATTACATTATTGGTAATCCTGATGATTATAGATATAACTACAATAATTTCATGATTTATTTTAGAAGAGTCGATGGAAAAATGATAATCATTCCTATTGATAACGATAGGGTATTAGGAATCACAAAAGGTATGAATTTTGAAAACGGAAACACATCTAGTAAACCATTTTCTACTTCTACTTTTGCAGGAAATCAAATTAATCCATTGTTATTAAAAACAATATTATCTAGTGATTCAAATAAATCAAAAACAAACTATGTAGAGATAATAAAATCTTTATTATCTAGTGATTGGAGCAAACCTTCTACATTTGATCAATATATGAATAAGGCTATGAATTCCTACACGAATTACACTTTTAACACTTCGAATGAGAACATGTCTTTTAAAGATTACATCAATAAAAAAACAATCACAGTTAACAAAGAATTATCTACTAATTTTGATGTTGAAGATATAAAAGACACCACTATTTACGATAATTTATATATCGTCGGTAACTTTAATGATTGGGGAAATTATAGCGACGAAGATAAAACAAAATATAAATTTAATTATTTAGAAAATTATAATTATTCTGTAACTATTAATATTGAAAAACAATTAAGTAATAATACCTTAGAATTTAAAATTAATGGAGGTAAACAAGACTATTCTACAATCGATTGGTCATTCGATTCAGAATTAACTACTTTAATTAAAGATAAATCAAATAATGCAAAATTAAATAATGTTTATAAAGGTGATTCAATTAAGATTGATATTAACACCAACACTTTAGTAACCAGTGTTACAAAATTATAAAATATAAATATTTTATATCAACTTTACAAAAATTATTCTCGTTATATAATATTTTTATTAAAAAGTGAGGTGTTTCTATGTTAAAAAATAAATTTAAAATATGTTATTTCTCTGTATTAAGTGCTTTCGGTTTACTAACAACTATCGCTTCTTGTAATGTTATATTAACTCCACCTGAACCTCCAATTGAAGAAGAAGTCGATGGACATTTCGATATGTGGAACGATGAACAAAAAGAATTGATGAAAAAATATTGTGGAGAAGTTTTACCATATCCTGTTGAAATGTTTAAAGGCACAGTAACAGTTAACGAAGTCTATAATTCAGAATATAACTATTCCTATTTAGAGATTTATGATGAAGCAACTTCATTTACATTAGCTGATTATTTTTATGATTATTTAGAAAAATTTGATTGGTACACCATTAAAACTTATAGTGGCGATGTATTTCAACAAAACACATCTGGTACAACATTTGTAGAACTTACAAAATCATCAGATAATAGCGAAATAGGATATGATTTAGTATATTTTTTTAATGATGGAGATACCACTTCTAACGTCATAAGATGTTATAACGATTTAACTAGTAAATTGACAGATTCAACATCATGGGATGAATTAGAAACTAGCACGATAAAAGAAACGCTAACCATTTCATTACCATTTTTAAAATTAGGAGATGGGTATAGCGTATCTCAAGCAAACTACAATACATTACAAATTTATGATTATTATGTAAATGATTTAACAAAACAATATGCTGATTTATTACTTTCTAACGGATTTACTTTAAATAAAGAATACACAAAAAAATATGATGCATATGTTTTAACAAAAAAATTAGAAGATGGATCTTATATTGACATTTTATTAACTTATTCTAATGGTAATTTCTTTACTTTCTATTATACTGCTATGGAAACTAAACACTCATCTTGGCCAACTGAAATAATTGAAGAAATTAAAGAAAAAACAGGAGTTACAATACCTCAATTTGATACAAGCGAAGGAGGAAGTTACTACACTTATAAGAAAAACGATACATATTTTATTTATACTTATAACTTATCTACTACTTATAATTATGAAACCTACGCATATAATATTCTTAGACATATCAATTTAACTTGGAACGAAACTATTAATTTTACAACTTACAATTTAGTAGATGATGATTATAACATGGTAGGATTCCAAGTAGTCGCATCAGTTAATACCCCTGTATCTACTTTTACTTCTACTTATCCAACTGAAAAAGTTAACGATATTGTATCTGATTTATTAAAAATTGATAACGTTTCACTACCTGAATTTGATACTTCTTCAATACCGGATTCTGATTATAAAATTAAATATCAAATTAGAGGTGAAGACATCTATAATTCGCAATATGAATATTACTATGCTGAAATTTTAGATAGACCTACATATTTTGGATTAAGCGACGATGCTACAATAGAAGAAATTAAAGCATTAGCTCATTCTTTATCTTATCAAGAAGAAGGAATTGTCATCGATATCTACGATATTAACTCTCAAACATATTTTTCATATGAAAATATTTTATATAATCTTGGATGGTACAGCTATTCAAATGAATACGGTTTTATTGTATATGAAGATCCAACAGGAACATTAGCAGTTACTTTTGATACATACCAAAACCCTTCTTGGGATGGAGTTGGCACAACAGAAATATTTATACATCCAGGAAAAGGAAGTGCACATTCTCCTGAATTTAACTTTAAACAAGAAGAATATACTGTTGCAATAGGACAAACTAAACTTATCGAAGTAGAAAAAAATATGCTCCCTTATAATGTTACCTATTCCGTTGATGATACATCAGGTAATATAACTGTAGATACAAAAGGTAATGTTTCGGTTAAAGAAGGAACTAGCACTGATAAAACCGCTACTTTAACAGCTACTTTAACAACACCTGAAGGAAAAACATATACTGCTACTTGTAAAATAGTCGTAACTAATGAAATAGTCTACACTCCAGTTGAAGCTATTGATACTTTAGGAGCATTGTTAGAAAATCAAAATTATACTGTAAGTATCGAACATCCAGTTTGGAGTGAAACTTATAGATTTGATAATTTAAATACAAATTTAGGTTCAATAACAATTGAAGAAGCTAAAACTTTATTAACAAATAACTTTATTCCTACAGGATTTGCCTTATACGAAGATTTTAGCGAAACAACATATAGCGTTGATGGTAAAGAATATAATGCTCAACATGTTATTTATACAACTGAAAGTAAAGATTATAATGCTGTAGCATTAGAATATATTTTATATACTATAAATGGCGAAACAATGTTATACGTTGAAGCTTATTAAAAAAATATAAATATCATTTAAAAAATAAAAAGTGCCTTTCAACAATAAATAACGATATAAAAGTCCATTTTATTATTTACCAAATTTAGCCAAAATTTAGAATAAATTTCGCTAAAATTTTTATAAACACAACACTTGACGTAATTTTTCATTAAAAACGTATCCATTTTGATAATAAACCAAAAAAGACCATTAAAATTAACAATATATCAAGAATCATTTACAGATTTTTAACACAAAAAATTCAAAAATTTTATTCTATAGCAAAACTTCATTTCTAAGAAAATAATTAAAGCGTACACTAATAGTAAATTAATATCGAATTTTAAACTTCCCTATTTCCTACTTTTAATTTAACTTATTTGATTCTCAATTATATTAATAAAATAGTCAAATGCTTATTAATTCTTTGTACTATAGTCTAAATCAGCGTACAAATTGTTTTGTGTTCCATATTGTGTTGAGAACACAATATCGTCCAAACATAGTCTTCCTTTATTTCTATCACCTGTAGCTGTTGCTGTTGTTTCAAAGCGTAATCCATATATGCCATTTGGTGTTTGTTCAACAAATTGCGTCATTCCATTTTCCTTAGATTTTAAAGAATTTATTGGAATATCTTTCAACGTTGTCCAACTTCCATAAATATCTTTTGTTTGAATAATAGCAATTCCATCAAGATTTTCAGAATGACTCCACATACAAGCCCTATACATAAATGAATAAATAGGTTTATCAATATTCATTTCAAAATAAGATCTTCCAGCACCTTCTCTTCTAGGTGAAAGAACTATATATAAATCTTCTATATATCCACACCTTAAGCGTTCTGTATTAATTGTTAAACCATTTTGTGTTGTTGTTGTATACATTCTATAAAGATCAGAAGATACACTCGATAAATCTAATTCATTTAGAAAATAATATCTTCCTTCAATTCCCCAATCTCTTGGTAAAAAAGAATTTTTAAAAAGATATCTATTAGGTTCTCTAAATAAAACCGAACAATAATAATCATTCCAATATGGATATGTCTTGGAACCAATTGTAACATACACATAATAGGATGGCGAAGCTACTTCATTTATTACAGTAGTCCATTTTTCGTAAGATAAAGTATATTTATTATCAAAAATATTATCAATTTGAAACACCTCATATCTATTAACTCTTAAAATACTTAAACTATGATATAGATTATATTTTTTTGACCATTTTTCTTTAATTAAAGAATTCCACTTAAAAGTCGGATTAACATCTAAATAATTGTTATAAATTTCAATTTGTGTAGGAATCATTGAAGAACAAGAGCAAATTTTAGTTAAATTCCCATTTTCATCATTAATAGAATAATTGTAAGAATGAGAATGCTCTATATTTGGTTCAAAATACATTATTTCTTGTAATTTTGTGTAACCTAAATCGGTCATACTTATATGGTGAGTTGATTCTCTATACCAGCCAGCATTACAATAAATTTCATTGCTTTCTTCATCATAATCATACGCAATAAAAGAATGAGCACTACCAGCATAAGAAGCCGCATCAACTATAACTGGAACACCAGTTGAAACCTTTTCAATTATAGTTTCTCTCATTTTTGTCGGATTTGAATTTTCGAACCCGATTTTTAAAGCGTTTCTTTTTAATATTGTTGATTCATCCAAGTAATCATAAACAACATCACGCACATCATAAAGAAATGTACCTAAAGTTAAATCTTTAGAAGTTTCATTATATAAATTAAACTTATTAATTCCTCTTGAAAGTAAATCAAAATGAACAATTTTTGTTGAGTTATTATTAACTAATTTATAATATTCTTCATCGGATAAATTATTAATATTAACATTAATATCCGCCTCATTTTTAGAACCAGGCGACTCGGTAGCATCTAAAATAGTTTTATCAACAAACTCATTATCACCATCATAATTTTCAGGTAAAAAATTATCCGTCCAAAAACTATCATAGTAGGATAAAAGCATATCTACAGCTACATAAGTACACGAACCTTTCACATTGTTTCCAAAATGACCATTTAAATTACTAAAATAATAAGGAGCATAATAATCAGTTATGAAAATATTATTAGAATTCTTATTTTGAATTTTGTATGTCGGAGCTAAAGCATTTGGCTTTATCATTATTTCTTCATCGATTTGTTAGCTTTCTTGATTGTTATCATTTACATCTTGCAATTTAACCGTTTCTACTTTAAAGGGCGTAGATAAACTTAATATTCCTATAAACGAGATAAATAAAATAGCTAGTCTGCACATGATTATTCCTCCATTAAACAATCAATTTATAATTAGTAATTAACTCTTTTATCATTTGTTCCTTATTAATTTGACCACTACTTTCTTGAGATAACTTAACTTTCATAATAATACTTTTATCGTATATAAATTTAGCTTCGTAAGTTCCATCATAATAATTAGTAAATTTATAATTAATCTTTTTATTATCAAATGTATTATCTAGTAAATAAAAAGGATAAAAATAAATACTAAATCTATTATAAATAGGCAAAATTATTGTATTTTCATTAAATATTGTTTCTATCCAAAATTCATCATATGTTGAATGAAATATATCTTCTTCATGAGAGTTATTAATATTAATATGACCTGAAAAAGTCGTACTAAAATGTTTGTAAATACTAGGTACAGCAAAATTAGAGATTCCGAAATTAAAATTTTCATTTTTTTCAGTATATTTTAATTCTTTAATAAATTCATAAACTTCAGTCGAATCATTAAAACCTTGATACCACCGAACTCTATCTTTTCCTGGTAAAATTAAATCTTTATCATCAGTGTTTTTTTCATTATTAAAATCACAGCTTGTACAAAAATAATTCGAAAATGTTAACATTATTATAAAAAATGGTACAATTTTTTTCATTTATATTACCATTTTTATTATAATGAAAAATAATTCATAATACAAATCAATATATCACCTGTTTTTTACAGTTAGACAATGTTGTAGTACAACAAAAAATATTTGTTGAATCTAATGCTTTTATAGTTTAAGGTACTTGGTCAAATTGTTATGTCAATATATTTAATTATTGCAATTGAAAAACTGTTTTATTTAAGGTATATTCAGCAATTCTTAAATATTACGGAGCAATTATAAAAGCTTTCAAAATAAGAAAATCAAAAAAAGTCATATTTAAAAATTTCATTAGTACCACATAAAAAGTACTTTATCTTTTAATATTAAAGTTATTCTTAATATATATTATAAAGGAATCTTATTATTCGATTCATTCTCTAACATAAATAAATTAATAGATATAAAACTAATAAAAGAAATTTATTTATAATAATAAACATCTATTGCTTATTAAAAATCCCTTTTTAAACATTGATTGTCCAGAAAAGGGGGTACAGTTTAATTTGGAGCACCTGACGGGAATCGAACCCGCATAGCCAGCTTGGGAAGCTGGTGTTCTACCACTGAACTACAGATGCATTAAAAAAATTATATATTTTTTAATAC
>CAVEUC010000055.1:0-24735 GCA_963619035.1 Lachnospiraceae bacterium GAM79 | reverse complement strand
TAACGCGAGTAGAAGTTATAAGCGTTATGCTGATAATAAAGGTTTTAATAAAGACTTAATTGAAAAAAGTGAAATGAATGAAGGAAAAAAGCGAAAAGCGATTGAAAAATATAATGAATCAATTGAAAAAACTATCAATGAATTTTTTATTAATATTGATAATTTGATTACTAAAATTAATAAAATAAACAACTATGAAGTCTAATTCGAAGGTAAATGAATTATATTTAATATTAGTTGAAACTTAAAATAAAATATTATATATTATTACTACTTATCAAGAACCATGTATTATTAGTGAAAAAGCATGGTAGCAACTCTATAAATTATAGTAAGTGCTTCTAATAGCAAAGTTTCCACACTTTGAGCGATGAGTAAGGTTAAAATTTAAGCCTTCCCTTGTGGAAGGCTTTTTATTTATATTTAAGGAGAATTATATGAGCGATATTCATTATTTATTTACTAGCGAAGCAGTCAGTGAAGGTCATCCTGACAAGTTATGTGATCAAATTGCAGATAGAATTTTAGATGCATTATTAAAAGAAGATAAAAATAGTTTTGTTGCAGTAGAATGCTTTGCTACAACAGATTTACTTGTAATCGGAGGAGAAGTTACTAGTGCTGGTAAAGATAAAGTAAATTATGAAAAGATCGCAAGAGATACGATTAAAGATATCGGTTACGATAGAGATGAATTAGGATTTAATGCTGATACAGTAAAGATTTTTAATACGATTAAATCTCAATCAAGCGATATTAGACAAGGTGTTAAAAATGATGAAATATTGCTTCAAGGAGCTGGTGATCAAGGTATCATGTTCGGATATGCTACAAATGAAAGTGAAGGATATATGCCTTTACCAATTTCTATTGCTCATAAACTTATGAGAGTAGCTACAAAAGCAAGAAAAGAAGGTAAATTTAAATATGCTAGACCTGATATGAAATCACAAGTTACAATCGATTATTTCGGTGATACTAAAAGAATTGATACAATTTTAATGAGCGTTCAACATGAAGAAGATTATAATGAAGTTGAATTTAAAGATTATATTAAAAACGAAATTATGATTCCTGTTGCAAAATCATTTGGATTAAACACAGATTTTAAAGTTTTAATTAATCCTACTGGTAAATTTGTTTTAGGTGGACCTGCTGGAGATACCGGATTAACTGGAAGAAAATTAATCGTAGATACTTATGGCGGAAGCGCACGTCATGGAGGAGGAGCTTTTAGTGGTAAAGATCCTTCAAAAGTTGATAGAAGTGCTGCATATATGGCTAGATATATTGCTAAAAATTTAGTAGCTAGTGGAGTTGCTGATAGAATTGAAATTCAATTAGGTTACGCAATCGGTAAAGCTGAGCCATTATCAATTAATTTTTCTACATTTAAAACCAGTAAAGTTAGCGATGAATTAATTTTAGACATCATCAATAAATTTTTTGATTGTAGACCTGGAGCTATCATCTCAAAATTTAATTTAAAAGAACCATCATTCAAATATGGAGATACATCGAATTATGGTCATTTTGGAAGACCTGATTTAGATTTACCATATGAAAAATTAGATATGGTTGATTCTATTAAAGAATATATAAAAAATCATACTAAATAGTTTCTTTTTAGATTATAATTTTATTTGTGGATATTAAGTTTAATTTATTTAATAAAAGACCTTTTTTTGTAAACTCTTTAGAGATTTTACAAGATTTTTATAGTCCAATTATCTCTTTTAAAACAGTTACTTTATATATTTATTTTGAAAATTTAATAAAATCAAATGTAAAAGAAATACAATTATCAAAATTGGAAGAAGATACAAAATTTGATTCTAAAGATATATTTTTTATGAGAAGAACTTTAGAATCTATAGGTCTTATTTCTACATATAAAATCAATGATGAAGAATATAATATCGTTTTAAATGGCGTTAGTGACCCATATAGTTTTTTTAATTCTTTAATGCTAAGAGAATTATTAAGAACTTGTTTGGATAAAAATAAAATTACTGAATTAAAAAAGAAATATTTATTAGATGATAAAATTGATTTTAATAACGATATAAGCGCTAAATTTGAAGATTCTTTTAAGTTAGATTCAAAAGATAAGGTATTTAAAATAACTGGAATAAATGACGACATTCATTCTAATTTTGATATCAACTTATTAAAGAAAAATATAAAAGAAAGATCTCAAATTAATGTTAATTATATTAGTGATAATGAGTATGAAAACATTAAAACATTAGCTGTTTTATTCGGATACGATGAAAAAACTTGTGCTGAACTAACTATCGATTCATTTGATTATTCAATGAAAATTGGTGAGAAGATCAATTTTGATTTTATGAAATCTAGGATGAAAAGCGAAATTAATTTCAATAAGGTATTTACTAAAAAAGAGAATAAAAAGATTAAAATTAATAGTGAAACAGAACTTGCTAATAAAATTAATGAATATGAAAATATTTCTTGTAGAGAATTATTAAAAAGAAGACAGAATGGTGTTGAGCCTGTTAGTGCAGATTTAAATTTAATTGAAGATTTAAGGCTAAATATGGGTTTAAATGATAGTGTTATAAATTGTTTATTAGATTATGTTTTAACTACAAAAGATGGAGAATTACCAAGGGCTTTAGTTAAAAAAATAGCATCTACATTAGTAAGAAAAAATATTAAAAATTCTTTAGAATGTTATACATACTTATATAAAAAAGAAGCTAAACCAGTAGAAAATAAAGGTAAAATAGATCAAAAACAAGAAACTAAAGCGGTTGAAGAAGTAAAAGTTCAAAAAGAAGATGATGATGAAGATATTTATAATATTTTTGGAGATTAATTATGGAATTAAAGGGAATTGATTACGTTAGTGAAGAAGAATTAAACGAATATAAAAAAGAATTGTATAACAATATTATTAACGATATTCCTTTTTATAATGAAGTTATTAGTCAAGGATTCAATAATGAAGATATTCTATCTAATTTAACTAAATTTGAAGATTATAGATCTAATTTTAATATTATTAAAAATATTAAAACATATGAAGATTGTGAAAAATATCATTGTAAAGAAAGAATTGTTTTAGTAAGAGAAGGTAAATTCATTGAAAGGAAAGTGGAATTACTTGAACCAATAAGCAATAATTTACTCTATTTTAAAAGATTTATTATTAAAGATTTTCCTAAACAATTCGATAATGTTTCTTTAAAGCAATGCGATAATAAAGAAAATATTAAATTGATTGGTAAAGAGATTAAAAACAAAAAATGGGTTTATATTCATGGGGGACATAGATCAGGTAAAACTTTTTCTTGTATTGGCATCATTAATAATTTTATTAACGCTAAAGATGGAGAAGTTGCTTTTATAAATACAAATACTTCTTTTGGAGAATTAATCGATATGTATTTTGATAAAAATAAAGAATTGTTTAATACATATATCAATAGAATTATCAATGCAGAACTTGTTGTTTTAGATAATTTTGGTGGAGAAATTAAAAACGAATATATTAGAGATTTAATTCTTGTTCCTATTTTACAAGGTAGAAATAACAATCGTAAAATTACTATTTTTAATAGTAATTATACATTAGAAGAAGTTGGTGAATTATACACTTTAAATAAATTATCAGGTAAAATTATATCTAAAAATATTGTCGATATTATTAAATCTAATATAACAAAACCTATTGAATATGTAAAAGTTGATGGATTATATTAATTTAAATTTTCATCTACTTTTTTAAAAAGAGTTTGTAAATCGCTATTGTTTTCTATTTCGATAACTTTATTTTCTTTAATATAATTATAGTCGTTATTTAATTTTAAACTATTATTTATATTAATTTCGTTTCTAGATTCTAAATTTGAAATTTGTTTTTCTTTACTTAATTTGATGACGAATATTTTCTTAAACATATATTGGTAGTGAGCTTTAAATAATAGAGGTACTTCTATAGCGATTTTATCATTATTTACGATATATTTAAGCAGTTCTTTTTCTAAAACTGAATAAATATAATTTTCTACTTTTTTCTTTTTTTCTTTATCGTTAATCATTATCTCTCTAGCTTTTTGTTTAATTTCTAAATTATCAATATCAAAATTAATACCTAAAATTCTAGATACTTTTGTTTTGTGTTCATATTGTTTATAAAGGTCATGAACTATCGCGTCACATGATAATGTTAAATATCCTAAATCACTAAAATGCTTTAATAAAGTTGATTTTCCACTTCCGATTGGACCAGTAATTCCTATTGCTTTTTCGTAATCCTTATTTATTTGACAATTTGGGCAGAAAGTAGTGCCCCTTCCTTTTATAAATATTTTATGTAAAGGAGTGGAACAATTGATACATGGTGTATTTTCTTTACCATAACACATTAATAACGCTTGGAATTTACCATCTACACCTTCGCTTGGATGGAAAGAGTGGATCGTACTTCCTCCTTCTAAAATAGCCTTATCTAAAATTATTTTAGCGTTTTTAATAATAGTGATAATTTCTTTTTCACTTAAATCTTTTCCTTTGGTTAAGGGATTAATTTTAGAAGCAAATAATATTTCATCAGCGTAAATATTACCGATACCGCACATTATACTTTGATCTAATAGTAATTCTTTTATACATCTATTGTTTTTAAATTTAGTAGAAATAATAGGGATATCATTTTCTATAACCTTGTTTGCTTCAACGCCTAATTTTTTAATCATCTTTACGTTTTTATATTCTTTTTCATTTGAAAGATACATTACACCAAATTTTCTAGTATCATCGTAACTTAAATATGTACCATCTTTAAAAGAAAATATTAAGCTGGTAGCTTTTATTCTTTTATATTCTTTTAAATAACGATATTTACCTTCCATTCTTAAATGTGAAATCAATACTAAATCCTCACTAAAATGGAAAAATATGTATTTTCCATACCTAGTAATATCTAATATTTTTTTATTTTTAAGACTAAAAAAATCATTATAATCGGATTCTATTAATCTAGGAAAAAAGACATCAATATCTTTGATTTCTTTATTGATTACTAATGGTTTTAAAATATTAATTACGGTTTCTACTTCTGGCAATTCAGGCATATTTATTTAGCAAAAAACCAATTTTTTGCATATCCTCCATCTACTTTTAATTGAACATTGAGTTTAACACAATTTTCCATGATATCTTTAACTAATTTTAATACTTCGTCTTTTTCGTTATCATCAACTTTAATTAATAATTCATCGTGGATTTGGCTAATTATTTTAGCTTTATAACCTTTTTCTTTTAAAGCAGTAGATACTTTAATCATTGCGATTTTTATTAAATCTGCTGCGCTTCCTTGAATTGGAGCGTTCATTGCAGCACGTTTAGCAAATTCTCTAATACTATAATTAGGAGATTTAAATTCGCTGATATATCTTCTTCTATTAAAGATAGTGGTAGAATAACCTAGTTCACTAGCTTGATTAATAACGCTATTTAAATAAATTTTAATTTCAGGGAAATTGATGTTAAAACTTGTGATTATTTCTTTAGCTTCACTTACTGATATTCCTAATTGTTCAGCTAATCCCCAATCAGAAATTCCATAAACTATACCAAAGTTAACGGCTTTAGCTTTTCTTCTTTCTAAGCTTGTAGGTTCTCTATCTAATGAAAATATCTTTTTTGCAGTTAAAGAATGTATATCTTCATCATTATTAAAAGCATCTATTAAAGATTTACAATTGCTTAAAGAAGCTAAAATTCTTAATTCAATTTGTGAATAATCTAAAGAAAGTATATTTAGAGTTTCGTCTTCATAATAAAAACATTGTCTAATTTGTTTAGTTTCTTCATCTCTTATCGAAATGTTTTGTAAGTTTGGTTCGCTACTTGAAAGTCTTCCAGTTTGAGTTGCTGCTTGGTTGAAAGTAGCATGAATCTTACTATCTTTAATGAAAGGAATTATACCTTCAACATAAGTGGATAGCATCTTAGAATATTTTCTATATTGTAAAATTAATTCAATAATAGGATGCTCATCTATTAATTCATTTAAATATTCAACGCTAGTAGAATGTTTTTTATTGTCTTTTAATTTTAGTTCGTTATATAAAACATTTCCTAATTCTTTAGTCGAATTAATATTGAATTTATGACCAGCTAAGTTATAAATCATCTCTTTTAACGAATTGATTTTATTTTCATAATCCTCTTTAAAAACCAATAATTTTTCTTTTGAAACAGGAAATCCTTCGATTTCGATATCAGCTAAAACATCTGTAAGAGGTATTTCTATATCGTTAAGTAAATTTAATTGATTCAATTTGATGAGTTCATTTTTAATATTATCGTATAAATTTAAAGAGTAGTATGCTGTTAAAGTTGTTAACTCTTTATTGCCTTCTTCAAATAAACCAAATTTTTCCTTAAAACAATAATTGATATCGATATGATAATAAGACATTACAGTATTAATATCAGGTTTGATTGAAGGTTCTAATAAATATGATGCTAATAGCAAATCGAAAAATAAACCATCTATTTCTATATTATGATTCGATAAAACGCATTTAATTTTTTTATAATCATAAGCGTATTTTTTTATATCTTTATTTTTTAATAACGATATGATTTCCCTATTATTTTTTAAATTTTCATATGAAATATAATAAGTTTTATTGTTTGTTGAAATAGCGATTCCATATAGTTTAGCAAAATGATAATTGGTGTTTTCAATATCGACTTCAATACCTATTTCATCAACATTATCAAAAGGTAGTTTTTCGATTGTTTCGTATTCTATTTTCTTAGTTAAATTATCTTGTTCTCTTAAATTCTTTGGAAGTTTATTGATTAAATTTTTAAAATCGTAATGATTAGCAAAAGAAGAGATTTTATTAAAATTATAACCTTTATAAATTAAGTCGTTTACATCTATATTTAAAGGATAATCAATCCTTATTTTAGCTAATGATTTACATATTTTTCCTCTTTCTCCAAAATCGATTAAATTTTGCTTTAAAGATTTAGTTTGCTCATCAGCATTTGCTAAAATATTTTCTAAAGTACCATATTTTTGAATTAATGTTTTAGCTGTTTTATCTCCTACCTTAGGAATACCTTTTAAATTATCGCTAGGATCTCCCATTAATCCTTTATAGTCGACAATATAAATAGGATCAAATCCCCATGCATCTTTAAAAGAAGTAGGGGTCATATCTACGATATCTTTTAATCCCTTTTTAATTAATTTAATTGTGATATTTTCATCAATTAATTGAAGATAATCTTTATCACTTGTATAAATTATAACTTTATATCCTTCTTTTTCAGCTTTTTTAGCCATAATTCCAGCAATATCATCAGCTTCAATTTCATCATCTTCATAGTATTTTATATTGATTGAATCTAAAAATTCTCTAGCAATAGGCATTTGAGTTAACAATTCTTCAGGAGTAGGAGCTCTATTGGCTTTATATTCTTTAAATTCACGATGTCTAAATGTATGTTTTCCTTTGTCGAAAGCAACAAAAATACCATCTCCTTTATTTAAAGTTGTAATAATACTAGAAATCATATTAGAAAAAGCGAAGATTGCGTTTGTAGGAATACCATCTTTATTTCTCATTATATTTTCTGTACCGTTTATTGCTGTAGCATAATATGATCTAAACAATAAACTATTTCCATCGATAATTATAATTTTATTCATCTTTAATCCTCGCTTATTACTTTTATTTCTGATATTTGGAAACTCAATTCATCTTTTCTTAATATTGTTTTCCCCTTTAAAATCAAACAATCGTTTTCCTTTAAATTTTGACCATGTTCATCATATTCTTTATTAAATAATACTGCTTCAATTTCTCCAGAATTATCATATAAAGATAGAAAAGCCATGAATTTTCCTTTTTCTTTACCGTTTTTAATCGTGATTATTTTTTTACTTCTTAACGTTACTAATATGGTAGAGAATTTATTTAATTTAAGCTCATTAATAGGAGTAATAGTAATATTTTTTAAACTATCGTCGTGAACATAGTTTAATAGACTATCACTTAACATAACACCTAAAGCTTCATACTCATTTTTAATTCTAGCAATTGGATCATCTTCTGTTTCAATTTCTTTAAATTCATCATCTAATTTAAACATATTATATTTTTTAATGTGTTCAATAGCTAAATTAATACTCATTTTAAGAGATTTTCTATTTTTATTTAATGAATCAAAAGCTCCAGCATCAACTAATTTAGAAACTTGAGTATCGCTTAATTTATATTCGCTATTGCACATTCTTTTAATAAAGTCGTAAAAAGAAGTGAATTTACCATTTTTATTTCTTTCAACTATTATATTTTCTATTTGTTTATTTGGAAAATTAGAAATACCAGTTAAAGGCAATAGAAGTTTATTATTGTAATTAGTGAAAGAAGTGGTTGATTCGTTAATATTTGGTAAAAGTACCTCTAAATTTTCTTTTTTTATTTCTTGAAGATACTTACTAAATTTAGCATCGTTACTTCCGTATTGTTGATCTAATATCGCTAAATAAAATTCTAATGGATAGTATGTTTTTAAATAACATTCTTGTAAGGCGATATAAGCGTAACTTACAGCATGGGATTTATTGAATCCATAACTTGCAAATTTTTCTATATCATAATAGATTTGATTTGCTACTTTACTATCAACACCATTTTTAATACAACCTTTAATAAATTCATGTTTTAATTTTTCTATTTCAGATATTTTCTTTTTAGAAATAGCTTTTCTAAAAGTATCGGCTTCAGCAAAAGAAAATGATGCTAAACTTCTTGCTATTTGCATAATTTGCTCTTGATAGACGATAATTCCATATGTTTCTTTTAATATTGGTTCAAGTCGTTTATCCAAATATATTATTTTTTGTTTTCCTTCTTTTCTTAAAGCGTAGGTTGGCATCTGTTCCATAGGTCCAGGTCTATCTAAAGAAATAGTGGCGACAACATCATTAAAATTGGAAGGTTTTATTATCTTTATAGCATTAAGTGCTGCGCTTGTATCAAGTTGAAAAATACCCATTGTTCGATATTGTTTGATGCATTCATAAATTTTTGAATCATTAAAATCTATACTTAATAAATTAACATCGATATTTTTATTTTTCTTAATTAAGTTTAAGCAATTGTATATGGTAGAAAGATTTGAAAGACCTAAAATATCCATTTTTAAAAAACCTTGTTCTTCTAAATAATCTTTCTCGTATTGTGTTACAAAAGTTGATTCATTTTCAAAAACAAGTGGGATTTCATAGTCTAATTCGTTTTGATCGATGATAATACCTGCAGCATGCAATCCCCTTTGTCTAGGTAATCCTTCAATTTTTGTTACATATCTTGCGATGATTTTATTATCTTCGCTGTTATCGATTGCCTCTTTAAAAGCAGGGATTTCGTTATATGCATCTAATAATTTATATTGTCCTTTTTTAAAATTATTAGGGATGATTTTGCATAAATCATTTGCTATATTTGGTGGATATCCTAAAACTTTTGTTATATCTCTGATTGATTGCTTAGTTCCAAATGTTTGAAAAGCTATAACTCTTGCGGTTCTATTTTTACCATATTTATTAGTAATATAATTAAAGATTAAATCACGATGAATATCGGAAAAATCAACGTCGATATCAGGCATTGTTTTTCTATTTGGGTTTAAAAATCTTTCGAATAATAAATTATATTTTAAAGGATCTACTTCAGTTATCTCTAATAAATATGAGATTAAACTTCCAGCAGCAGAACCTCTTCCTGGACCGACCGGAATATTATTATTTTTAGCATATTTAACGTAATCTTGAACTATTAAAAAATAATCTTGGTAACCCATATTTTTAATAGTTAAAAATTCGTAATTCAACCTATCTTTATATTTTTTATTTTCACTTAGAGTAATGTCTATGTTTCTAATTTTTAACCCTTCTAAAATTTTAGTTTTAAGTAGAGTAGAAGAATCTTCTAAATTTGAAGAAAACGATAGTAAATGTCCCCTCTTTTTCAAAAATATAAAATCTAATTTACTAAAAAATGTGTTTGTATTTTCGATTTCTAATTCAGTATAAAATTTAGTAATTTCTTGATTAGTTTTAAAGAAATAATCTCCTAAATAAGGGATAGGTGAATTTTTTTCATCTAATAATTCTGTATCGATTAAAGTTTGCTCTTGTATATTTTTTAAAATATCTAGAACGACAGCATCTTTTTGTCTTAAATATTTAATTTTAGGAAAAGCGATAATATCATATCTATAATTTTGAGCAAAATTTCTAATTTTATCAGCTAAAAATAATTCTTCTTTATGATATATTTCTATACCTATATAAAATTTCTTAAATAAATTAGAAACAGTAGAAAAAGTAGATGAAAAATCTTTCTCATCTACTTTTGAAAAAATATCGTTTTTTGAAGAAAAAACACAAATTAAACCTTCATTTAATTCTTTTAAATTTTCAATATTAAATTTATTTTTAGAATTTAAAAGAGTGGAGATTCTACATAGATTTTTATATCCAACTTCATTTTCTACATATAAAGTCAATTCTATACCATCACATGTTAAATCCATACCAAAAATAGGTTTAATATCGTTTTTTAAACATATATTATTAAATTCAGCGAAGCCATACATTACGTTAACATCGCTAATACCTAAATATTTAAAATTGTTCTTTTTTGCAAAACTAACAATTTGTTCGATTTGTAAACATGAATTTAAGAATGTGTAACCTGTATATATATGAAGTGGAATATAACTCATTTTATTTTGAATTTTCAATGACAACTTGATCTAATGCTTCAATAAATTTTGGAAGTTCTGTTAAATCTTTGATTTGAGCTCCGGCTGCTTGAGCGTGTCCACCTCCTTTAAATTGATTAGCAACCCCGTTAATTACGTAGTTTCTTGATCTAATCGAAATTCTAAAGCAAGGTTCGGTAATATCTTCAGTAATAGAACACCAAATATTGATTCCTTTATAAGAAGAGAAGAAGTTGACGTTTTCTTTACCTTGTTCACAAGCTAATCCAAGTCTTGTTAAATCTTCTTGTGTTAAAACATAATAACAAACACCATGTTCGCTAACTTTATAGTTATTTAAAATAAATTTAATAACTTCTAGGTCTTCTATTTTCTTTTGATACATTAATTCGTAAATTTTTGTAATTTTAATACCAGTTTCTAATAATTCTTTAGCAACTTCAAAAGATAAAGGAGTAGTAGAAGAGTATTGGAATCTTCCTGAATCACCTACAAGACCAATATAAAAATAATTAGCCATCAATTGATCGAATTTATATTTATTTTTAAATGATAATAACATGCTTACGACAAGTTCAGCAGCAGCAGCTTTATCGATATCTGTGATATCATCATCAAAAATATTATCAGTTGCAGGGTGATGATCTAATTTAAATTTATAACTTGCTTTAACGAATCTAGGATCAGCAATTCTCTTTTTATCTCCAACATCGACAATAATTGCTAAGAAATCATTGTCAAACCAACTATCATCAACTTTATCTGTAGCAGGGAATAATCCTCTTGGAGTAAAAGTAATGTGATTATCACCTAATACTTTAATGTCTTTATTAGGGAAATTAACTTTAAGCCATGTAGCTAAACCAAATTGAGTACCTAAAGCATCAAAATCAGGCATAATATGTCTAAAAATTGCGATTCTATCATATTTTTCAATTTGTTTTAATAAATTTTTGTATTGTTTTGAATATTTTTTTGCTTCTAAATTGATATAAGAAACTTCTTTCATGTTATTCACCTTTATATCCTATTTTATATGCATCACGAGCAATCATGACTTCTTCATCAGTAGGGATTACAGCAACTTTAATCTTGGAATCTGGTTTAGAGATTAAAGCAGTTGTGCCGTGGACTGTTGAATTTAATTTATAATCGATATCTAAAGCTAAAGCTTCTTCAACTCTCTTTAAAACGATTTCTCTATATTCATCAGCGTTTTCTCCAATACCAGCACTAAATATAATTAAGTCACATCCACCTAATCTCACATAATATTGACCAATAAAATCAGCAACTCTTCTTGCCCAAAGTTTCATTGAAAGTATTGAATCTTTATCACCTTCTTTAGCTTTGCTTGCGATATCTCTAGAATCGTTACTAACTCCGCTAACTCCGTATAATCCGCTTGCTTTATTAAATTCTTGGAAAATTGTTTCGTTATCTTTTCCGCTCATTTTTAAAACTTGATAATAAACTGAAGGATCCATATCACCAGTTCTTGAGTTCATCATAATTCCGCCAAGTGGAGTTAACCCCATACTTGTAGCAACACATTTTCCATCTCTAACAGCAGTGATAGAAGCGCCACTTCCTAAATGACAAACGATGATTCTTGAATCTTTTTTGTTATCTAAAAAGTCTCTTAAACCAACTTCACTTAAATATTTATGTGAAGTACCATGAGCTCCGTATCTTCTTATCATATATTTTTCTGTATATTCTTTAGGAATTGGATAGGTATAATCTTCTTCTTCCATAGTTTGATGGAATGCTGTATCAAAAACTGCAACAGCAGGAGTGGAAGGTAAAATTTGTTTGAATGCTCTATAACCGGTTAAATGAGCTGCGTTATGAAGTGGAGCAAGAGGTATTAAAGATTCGATTTTTGAATATGAATCATCATCGAATAATACTGAATGTGAGAAGTAAGGACCACCTTGAACAACTCTATGTCCAGTTGCTTTAATTTCGTCGTAGCTTTTAATGATATTTTCTTTTAAAAGTGCGTCTAAAACGATTTTAACTGCAATACCATGATCTGCAACTGGTACGATTTCTTTTTCCTTTTTATCTTTATATTTTAATTGAAATATTCCGTCATCATGTCCGATTCTTTCGACGATACCGGAACATATTACTGTTTCTTCAGGCATTTCGTATAATTTAAATTTTAAACTTGAAGAACCGCAATTAACTGCCATAATTTTTGTCATAATAAAACTCCTTAAATAAATCATTATTATTATAATTAAAAAAAATAATTTCTTAAAGTGATTAAAAATATAAAAATGTTAAAATTAATGTTTGAAAAATTTTAAATTTTAAAGAAGATTAAAAAAATATCGATGTAATCGACATAAATTGAATTTTTTGTAAAAATTAATGAAAAAATATTTAAAAATTTACAAAAAAGATAAAAAATATTGATGTTATCATAATTTTTCACTATTTTGACTTGACAATGATATACTCTAATTACTATAATGTAAGCGGTTACATAAATTGTATCAAATAATTGGGATTTCTAAATTTATCTTTTATTTGGTATAGGGAGGAAAAAATGAGCGTTGAAATGACTGATGCTAAAATTAGCAATGGGGTAGATAGAGAGCCTCAATATAAGAACGATGATTCTTCAAAAGTCGAAAAAAACTCTAGTGATGAAGCTTATGTTTCATTAAGACATATCGATAAGATTTACGATAACAATGTTCAAGCTGTTTTTGATTTTAATTTAGATATCAAAAAACATGAATTTATTGTTTTTGTTGGACCTTCTGGATGTGGTAAATCTACTACATTAAGAATGGTTGCAGGTTTAGAAGATATTACAAAAGGTGAATTATATATAGATAACGAACTTTGTAATGATAAAACACCTAAAGATAGAGATATTGCTATGGTTTTCCAAAGCTATGCTCTTTATCCACATATGTCGGTTTATGAAAACATGGCATTTGGTTTAAAAATTAGAAGAATGCCTAAATATGAAATTGATAAGAGAGTACATGAAGCTGCAAGAATTCTTCAAATTGAAGAATATTTAGATAGAAAACCAAAAGCGTTAAGTGGTGGTCAACGTCAAAGAGTCGCTTTAGGAAGAGCTATTGTTAGAAATGCTAAAGTTTTCTTAATGGATGAACCTTTAAGTAACTTAGATGCTAAATTACGTGTTCAAATGAGAAGTGAAATTGTTAAACTTCACGAAGCTTTAGGTGCTACAACAATTTACGTTACTCACGATCAAACTGAAGCTATGACAATGGCAAGTAGAATTGTTGTTATGAAATTAGGTAGAATTCAACAAGTTGGAACACCTATCGAAATCTATAACCATCCAGCTAATTTATTTGTTGCAGGATTTATTGGATCTCCTGCTATGAATTTCTTAAAAGTTAGTTTTGATTCAAAATCAGGTGTAGCTAGAACAAGTGATGGTCATGAAATTATTGTTCCTAAAAATCTATATGAAGGAAAAAATATTCCTGAAGAAGTTATTTTAGGTATTAGGCCAGAAAATATTTTACCTATTGAAGGTGAAGGTGAAAATACTTTTGATATTAATGTTAATGTTGCTGAATTATTAGGTAATGAATATTATGTTCACGCAGATTTTGGTGGAACAGATTTAATTGCTAAATTCCCAGCTAACAAGATTATTAAATCAAAAGATTTATTAAAAGTTAGATTTGTTGGTGAAAAGATTCATTTCTTTGATCCTACAACTGAAATGGCGTTAAATTAAGATATTTACTCAAGTTTTGAGTTTATATAAAACATATTTACTAAATGTAAATTATAAAGAAAGGAGAAAATATGTTTAAAAAAATGAGTTTATTAGCAGTTTCCGCACTCGCTTGTTTAGGCGGACTCGTAAGCTGCAATACCACAAAAGATGATACTAGTGGTTTCGATCAAAATGATGATGAATGGAAAAAGAGTGATTTAACACTCGCATTGACTGGTTCTATTGATTATATCGAAGGATATACTGCATGGAATCCAGAATTCTCACAAAAAACAGATGCTTTAAAATTTACAAAAACTGAAGAAGGCATTTATACTCTTAATTTTGATTTTGTAACAGATAAAGAGTATAAAATTGTTTCAGGTTCAACATGGAATGAAGCTGCATATGGATTCGATAGTGTCGATACTGATAAATCAATTGCTTCATTAGCTGATGCTGGTGGTAATATTAAAGCTACTGCTGATGCAAAAGTTACTATCACATTTTACGAATATCCTTTCCAAAATGCTGATAAAATTAATTCAACAAAGAAAATGATTATTTCTGAAAGAAAATAATTATATAAAAAATAAGGAGAAAATATGAAAAGAAATTTTAAATTATTAAGTGCAAGTATTCTTGCAGCTAGTTCTTTAGTCGGTATGGCTTCTTGTGGTGGAGATAGCGGAAGTGGCATCATGATTTGGGCACCTTCAGAAGAACAAGCTGTCATTAAAGCTGTTATCGATGAATATAATCAAACAGCTAGTGAAAAAATTAGTTATAGATTCACAGCAGTTAGTGAAGCAGATGGTGGTACAACATTACAATCAGATCCACAAGTTAAGAATGCTCCAGCTCTTGTAGCTGTCGCTGATGACCATATGTTTGGTTTAGTTAATAAAAAAATTATTGCTGAATTACCAACAGCTTGGGCAGATCCTGTAAAAGCTAACAATACAGATGTTTCTGTTACTGGTGCAACAGTTAACGGAAAAGTTTACGGTTTCCCAATCACATCTGATAACGGATATTTCTTATATTACGATAAAAGAAGTGTAACTGACGAACAAGCAAAAACTCTTGAAGGATTATTAGGCGCATGTAAAACTGCTGGAAAGACATTCAGAATGGATCTTGCTAATGGTTGGTACGCTAACTCGATTCCTCAAGCACAAGGTATCGCAGGTCCCGATTCATTAAGATTTGCTGCAAACGAAAATGGTGAAGCTATCTATACAATCGGATGGGATACTGAAATTGTTGCAAAAGCTGCAAAAACTGTAAGCGAATTATTAAATGTAACATATAAGGACACATTTATTATGGGTAATGATGATACTATGGTCGCTGGTTTCCAAGGTGGAACAATGATCGCTGGTGTTAGCGGTACATGGATGCTTCCTAACTTAGTTACTGCTATTGGTGCAGATAATGTTGGTGCTTGTAAATTACCTACTTTCACAGTCGATGGAACAGCACATCAAATGGCTTCATTCTCTGGAAGTAAAATTTATGTAATTAATAAATATAGACCAGCTGCAGAACAAAAACAAGCTGCTATTATTGGTGAATTATTAACAAATAAAGCTTCTCAATTAAAGAGATTCCAATTAAGATCTTCTATTCCTTGCAATAAAGAAGCTTTAAAAGATACAGCTTATACAGATAATGCTAATGTTGCTATTAAAGCTTTATCAGATCAAAATAACTATGCTGCAGTTCAAGCAATTTCAGCAGAAGGAAGATACTGGGATCAAGGTAAAGCAATTGGTCAAGCTATCTATGATGGTATTTTAAATGAAGGCGAAACTGCTGGAACAACACATACTGTTGCAGAATGGCAAAGTTTCTTAACTGGTGTTTGTAACGTTTTAAGAAAATCATCAACAGGAACAAATTAATTATTAAATTAAAATAACAGGAAATAGAGTAATGGTTCTTGCCATTACTCTATTGTCTTTAAAATAATATAATTAAATTTGCTCTGGAATTTGGTAAATTTAATTATATTTAATAATCAGAAAAGGGGAATAAAAATGGAACTTGACGATAAAAATATTAATACTAGTTCTGATTTAAACGTTTTTACTAAAAAAACTCACCAAATGAGCAAAGCAACTTTTCTATTAAAAAATATATTAGAATTTATACTGAAAGTTGTTTATTGGCTCGTTGATTTAATTTTATCAATGTTTAAATCATTGTGGCATTTTTTTAAGACCATCGGAATTTATTGTGGTAAAGGTGTTATTATTATTTATAAATTTATTAAAAAGAAATGTCATCAATTCTTATATAATGATTGGAGTGGAAGGTTATCATATTTAGTTTTTGGTGCTTCAAGTTTTAAACATGGGCAAATTGTTAATGGAATTTTATATTTACTTTTTGAAATAGGATACATTGCTTGTTTTTGCTTATTTGGAGTTTCTAGCATCTCAAAATTAGGCACTTTAGGAACTGTTGCTAATGGTGATACTGGTAGTTCTGGCGGTGACGGATTCGATGAACTTGGTGGAGGAGATAACTCTATATTAATTCTTATTTTTGGATTATTATGGACATTATCGCTTCTTATTTTTATCTATATTTGGTTAAGATCTATTAATAGTGGTTATGCTAATAATAGAATTCAAAAATTTAATGATTTTAAAAATGTTATTGATGGTAATAAAGAATATTCAACAAAATTAAATAGTGATGTTGTTGAAGCTTATTCCAACGGAATAAAAAAAGGTCAATTTAAGAAAGAACATAAAGATGAAATTTTAGAATATTTAAATAATAAAAATTCCAATTTTGATAAAAAATATTCTAAATATTTAGTTTATGAAACAATTGATAAAGCTTATGAGCAATGCAAAAACGAAGCTAAACAAATTAAAGTTATTAATAAGTTAGAAGAAAAAAGAAATAAAACTGTTGAAAAATATAATGCTAATTTAGCTGCGTTTTCTAATAAGCAAGAAGTTAAATTAGGCGAATATAAAGCTAAATTAAATGAAAAAGCTAATAGTGAAACAGACGAAATTAAAGTTGAAATTTTAAAAGAAACTCAAAGTAAACAACTTGAAGATTATTTAGATAAACAAGAAGGGAAACTTGAAAGTTTTAAAGGAAGCAATGACTCTAAAATTAGAAAAATCGATAGTAACATAAAAAAAGCTAAACATAAGCTTGGAGAAATTAAAAAATGTTATACACCTTTTGCTTACACCCAAGAAACTATTAATAATTCTAAATACGGAAAATTCAATGTTTATCATATTAAAGTTGCTGATTATCAATCTGAAATTAAATTTTTAGAAAATTATCAAGAATTTTATGATGTGTATAAGTCTAAAATTGGAACAAACGATGAACAAAACAAATATAACGCTAATAAAATTATTGAAATTAAAGAACAAAGCGCATTAAAAATTAAAGAAATAAATTCTAAATTTGATGCTATCGAAGAAAAACGTAAATCGATCAATTCTCAAATTAAAGAATTAGCTCTTAAATATAAAACTGATAGAAAAGCATTAGTGGCTTCAGCTACACTTGAAGAAATAGAAGACTTTGATGTGAATTACATTCATGAGAATACTGTTTTAAATAATTCTTTAAATGAATTACCAAGTGTTAAAAATTCTTCTGCAATGAGAAAAGAAGAAATTAAAGAAGTGACTCATGCTGCTAAAAGAGATATTAAATATTTAAAGACTAACTTTAAAGAAGCAGAATATTGTCTTCAAAGTCTTAAAGATTATATGATGATTAATTATAAATTTACATATAAGCAAGTTAATCAATATTCAAATTATATGGGTTTATCGTTATCTGATGGTAAAGTTGTTTCAAAAAGAAGTATTGATGATGCTAATTCAAGATTAGAAAAATTAATTTCTGAGAGAGATGAATATATAGCAACACATACCGAAAATTACGAAGGAAAATCAAAAACATTCGTTGAACAAATTAAATCTTTATTTAACGAAAAGTTCCATGTAACAATATTAGCTCTTCCAATTACTGGAATCGCACTATTTACTATTGTTCCTCTTATTTTCTCAATTCTTGTTGCGTTTACAAACTATTCACTTGGACACGTACCTCCTACACAATTATTTACTTGGAACGGTATTGAAAACTTTATTAATTTATTCAATGCTCCAGCTGATAGTGCTCTTGCAATTCTTCCAACTGCATTATCTAAAACAGTTGTCTGGACATTATTATGGGCATTAATCGCAACATTCTCTAACTATATTTTAGGTATTATCGTCGCGTTAATGATCAATAAAAAAGGAATTAAATTAAAGAAGATGTGGAGAACAATATTTGTTCTTACTATCGCAATACCTCAATTTATTTCTTTAATGAGTATTGGTGTCTTATTAAAAGATGAAGGTGCTATTGGTCAATTATTCCTTAGTTTGTTCGGTCACAAACTTGGATTTGGTACTAATTCAACAAATAATGCGCTAGTTTCTAAAGTTATTATTATCCTAGTTAATATTTGGGTAGGTATTCCTTATACAATTCTTTCTACAACAGGTATTTTAATGAATATCCCTGAAGATTTATATGAATCAGCAAAAGTTGATGGTGCTGGTACTGTAACTCAATTCTTAAAGATTACAATGCCTTACATTCTCTTTGTTACTGGACCATATTTAATTACTCAATTTATAGGAAATATCAATAACTTCAACGTTATTTACTTCCTTACAGGAGGAGGTCCTTCTTATCCAGGTAGCGCTTTAGCTGGTTTAGGTTATACAGACCTTTTAATTACATTCCTTTATAAATTAGTTACTAACACATCGAATCCACAATACGGAATTGCAAGTGCTGTTGGTATCGTTATCTTCGTTATTTGTTCATTCATTTCAATTGTAATGTACAATAAATCGGGATCTGTACAAGAGGAGGATCAATTCCAATAATATGAAAAGTTTAAAAGCAGGACGTATTATCTCTAATATTATTATTTACGTCATATTGACAGTAATGGCTGTACTTTGGGTTTTACCAATCGTATGGTTAGTATTACAATCTTTTTCTGGGGATGGACTTGGTTCAAGAGGTAAACTTATCCCTACAACATTTACATTTAATAACTACATTAACCTTCTTACAGGAAGTAGTGATTCTACAGCTGCAGTTCATGCTTTAGATGGTTTATTCTTAAAATGGGTTTTAAATACATTGATCGTCTCTATTATTGTATGTATTATCTCAACTATATTTGTTTTAGGAACTGCATACGCTCTATCTAGATTTAGATTTAAGGGAAGAGGTGTTTTAATGAGAATGAATCTTGTTATCGGTATGTTCCCTGGATTCTTATCTATGATTATTATGTATTGGGTAATGAAAGAAATCTTCCATTTACAAGGCAGTTATTTCTCTTTGATTATCATTTATAGTGCTGGTGCTGGTGGAGGATATTATATTTCTAAAGGTTTCTTTGATACTATTTCTAAATCGATTGATGAAGCTGCGATGATCGATGGTGCAACTAAATCACAAATTTTCTGGAAAATTATTCTTCCATTAGCTAAACCAATTGTTGTTTATACAATTTTAACTTCATTCATGGGCCCTTGGGGAGAATATGTTACATCTAGTTATATTGTTGGACTTCAAAATATCGATAACTGGACAGTTGCAATTGGTCTTTATAAAATGCTAAGTGATTATTCGTACACAATTACATACTATACTCAATTTGCTGCTGGTGGTGTATTTATTGCTATACCAATTACTGCATTATTCTTAGGATTACAAAAATACTATGTCAGTGGTGTTACTGGCGGTGCTGTAAAAGGTTAGTATGAATAAAAAAATTTTATTATCAATTCCGCTATCTGCTTTATTATTAGCAGGTTGCGGAAATACAAATAATACTTGCGATCCAGATTTTGAGGATTGCGACGAAAAAAAACAAGTGGTAATGGAAGAAGACAAAAACTCAAATTATGTTTTTGATTCTTCCACTACTAATAAAAATAGCTCTGTAAATTACGAAATATTTGTGAGAAGCTTTTATGATTCAAACAATGATGGAATAGGTGATTTTAATGGTATTAAGGAAAAATTACCTTATTTACAAGAATTAGGCGTTAAAAATTTATGGTTAATGCCTTTTAATGCAAGTGGTTCATACCATGGATACGATGTTACAAATTATTATGATGTCAATAGTGATTATGGCACCATAAATGATTTTAAAAATCTTGTATCAGAAGCAAAAAAATATAATATCGGAATTATGATGGATTTAGTTTTAAATCATAGTTCTAGATTTAATTCATGGTTTAATCAATCTTATCAAGATAAAATTAATAACAATACTTCTAGTGATAGTAAAGCTGATTGGTATAATTGGAGCGAGACAAAAAATAACGATTATTATACCTACAATAGTCTTTATTATGAAGGAAAGTTCGATTCGAGCATGCCTGATTTTAATTTAAATTCACTTACTTTAAGAGAAGAAATTAAAAAAATTGTTAAATATCGGATAGATTTAGGAGTTTCTGGTTTTAGACTTGATGCTGTTTTATATTATTATTACAATGTTACTTCAGCTAATGTTGATTTTTTAAAGTGGCTTCATGATTATGCTAAATCTGTTGATGAAAATATTGAATTTGTTGGTGAATGTTGGAGTAATTTATCAACAATTAATGATTATTATTCTTCAGGAATTGAATCTTTTTTTGATTTTTCAAGTTCGGTTAAAGGAAGCGGATTCGATTCGATTATTGGAGTTGGTAAAGGAATTTATGATACAAAAAGATTCTCTAGTTTAATCGAAGCAAAAGAAGGTATAAGAAAAGCCAATAATCCTAACGGTTACTCTTCTTATTTTTTAAGTAATCACGATATGGATAGAGTTTCGAAAAATTGTTATGGAGATTATGCAAAATCATGTGCATCTTTATATTTATTATTACCTGGTACACCTTATATTTATTATGGTGAAGAGATTGAAATGGTTGGTGAAAGATGTACTTCTCCTGATGATTTAAGCGATGTTAAAAGAAGATTACCTATGGTTTGGAGCGAAAGTGATAAAACTGGAGAATGTTCTTTCCCAGAAAAGAATAGACTTGATTTAAATACAACAGAGCAAGTTAGTAAAGGTGTAAATGATATGCTTAAAACTGACTATTCATTAATTAATCATTATAAAAAAGTAATAAATGTTAGAAATAAATATTCATTTATTAAAAATTCTATTTATAAAGATTTAACTAATCAAGCAAATATATCTAATGAACATATATTAATTTATGAATTATCATTAAATGATGACAAAATTATTATTGTACATAATTTTAATAGTTATAATGTTGAAATAGATTATAGCTTATCAAATAAAATATTGGATTCAATAAATACTAGTAGAAAAATACCAAAATTAGAAAATAATAAACTTAAAGTTGGTGCATATTCTACTGTAATTTTAGATGTTAAATAAGGAGAGAAATATGAAAAAAACAATTAAAATTTTATCTCTTGTAGGAATTTCTACAATTCTTTGTGCATGTGGAAATACTACTGATGATAATGGTGGAAATGGCGGTAAAAACGATCCTATCGTTCCTAAAGAAGAGGGTGTTTTAAATATCAATTATCTTCGTGACGATACAAATTATGATGATTGGGCACTTTGGATTTGGGCTGAAAATAAAGATGGTGCTGAATATCAATTTACACTTACTGGAGATTATGGTGCAATTTGTCAAATTGATTTATCGACTGATTATTTTAAGAGTTCTTTAAATGGAAAGTTCGGAATCATCGTTAAATCAAGAAGTAAAGGTAGTTCTGTCGATTGGTCAAAAAAGGATGTTGATAGCGACCGTTACTTTACTTTAAATGATATGAAAAAAGTAGATGGTTACTATAATATGTATTTAGTAACACAAGATGAAACAATCTACTATGATTCAAGTTTAGTCACTTTAGAAAGAATTTCGATGGCTATATTAACCTCTGATTATGAACTTAAATTTTCTACTTCAAAAGAATTCGATAAATATGAAGTTTATGAAGATGAAAAAGTTATTAAAAGTGAAGAAGGATTAAATAAAATTTTCTATTCATTTTCAATGAAAGGGCACGAATTCAAAATCGGATCTACATATAAAGTTAAAATTAGATTTAAAGAAAGTCAAAAAACAAAAGAGAAGGAAATTTCTACAAGTGTATTATTAGATAGCGAAGATTTTGCTAAAAAATACAATTATGATGGTGAATTAGGTGCAATTTATACAAAAACATCGACAACTTTCAAGGTTTGGTCACCAGCAGCTAGTAAAATTTTACTTAATGTTTATGATAATGGTACACCTATTTCTATAGATTCAACTAAAGGAAGCGATAAAAAAGAAACATACGTACTTGAAAGTGGAGAAAAAGGAGTATTTTCTTATGTTGTTAGCGGTGATTTAGAAGGAAAATATTATACATATACTGTATTTAATAATATTAATGCTAAAAATGGTGTTGAAATTGTCGATCCTTACGCAAAGAGTACTGGAATTAATGGTCGTAGAGGAATGATTGTTGATTTTTCAAAAACAAATCCTGATGGGTGGGATGATGTTAATTATTTAAATACAACAAATAAAGAATTAACAGTTTATGAAACTCACATTCAAGATATTACTTCATCTTCTACATGGAGCGATGATACTAATAATGCACAATATTCAAAGACTTATATCGGTGCTCAACTTAGCGGAACAACATATTCTAGTAATGGAACAACCGTTAAAACAGGTTTTGATCATATTAAAGAGTTAGGTGTAAACGCTGTTCAATTATTACCTATTTTTGATCAAGATAACGACGAGACAAGTAAATCATTTAATTGGGGATATA
Organism: Lachnospiraceae bacterium GAM79; assembly: GCA_963619035.1. Classification (GTDB taxonomy): domain Bacteria; phylum Bacillota_I; class Bacilli_A; order RFN20; family CAG-826; genus Onthovivens. Next base: position 1,331 of record CAVEUC010000055.1, on the reverse strand, counting down.
ATCCTTTAAATTATAATTCTTTAGAGGGAAGTTATTCTTCAAATCCATATGATGGCTATGCAAAAATTAAAGAATTTAAAACTTTGGTAAAGAGTTATAATGATGCTAATTTAAGTATTATTATGGACGTTGTTTATAATCACGTCTCTAGTTTAGAATCTTCTAATTTTAATTATTTGATGCCTAAATATTACTTTAGATATTCTTCTGGTGTAGCAAGTAATGGAAGTGGGTGTGGAAATGAAACAGATTCTACACGTTATATGTTTAAAAAATTTATGATTGATTCTACATCATTCTGGATGAAAGAATATAAATTAGGTGGATTTAGATTTGATTTGATGGGACTTCATGATTTAGATACGATGAAAGAGTTATCTTCAACATTAAAAACAATTAATCCTAACGCTACAGTTTATGGGGAACCTTGGACTGGAGGAACTTCTCCTTTATCTTCTAATAAATCAGCAGCTCAAGCTAATATTTCTTCGTATGATGGATATGGAGCGTTTAACGATCAAATGAGAGATGCTTTAATTAAAGGCGGTTTATCAGATAAAAAAGAAAAAGGATGGATTAATAACACTTCTATTAATAATAATGATGTATTAGCCATTGAAGGCGGACTAAAAGGAAGCCTTGTAAAGAGTGGTAGAACAATAAGTAGCGATGTTAATAAAAATGTTCAATATGTAACTTGTCATGATAACTACACTTTATACGATAGAATGAAAGCTGCTGAAATAAATGATGAAGATACTATTAAAAAGATGGCAGTATTAGCGAATTCATTAGTCTTCACCTCAAAAGGAACGACATTTATGCTTGCTGGAGAAGAATTCTTAAGAACAAAACAAGGTAATAGTAATTCATATAATGCTAGTTATGAAGTTAATGAATTAGACTACTCATTAAAAATTAAAAATAGCGATGTGTTCAAGAACTATCAAAAATTAGTTAGCTTTAAACAAGATTGTAAAGCTTTACATTCAACTAACGATGATGAAACTGTTGTTCAAGAAACTTCAACTTTAAATAATGGTGCTACAATTATTAACACTATTAAAGATACAGCTAATAGAATCGAATATAAGATTGCTTATAATAATGGTGTAAGCGGATCGGAAACTATTGATTTTAGTGGATATACATTATATTTAGATACATTAAACGATAATTCTTTAGTGCTTAATGATTCGATAAAATTAAAGGAATATCAAACAATAATAGCTTATAAAGTTATTGCTTAACTAAAAAGGAAGGGTTACCTTCCTTTTTTAATATTAATTAATATTTTCTAATAATTTTATCTTCTTTATATACAAGTAAAT
>CAVEUC010000054.1:0-5184 GCA_963619035.1 Lachnospiraceae bacterium GAM79 | reverse complement strand
TAAAAAAAGCCCACCGATTAAGTAGTAGGCTTTATTTCGTTTGTTTTACCGATTACCGATTATTTATACCACCGATTTAAAAATCGTTAAATTTAAGCCATTTCCGTTTAAATGCTAGCCGATTAAATAAATAAACACATCGCCGTTTTTCTTTTGTTCGATTTTTTCCACCGATTTACTTTTATAAAATTCTAATATTGTAGAATTACATAATATTTTACTTTTATTAATAATAATATATTTATTACTATAATTACTTAAACTGTTATATACTTCTTTTAATGTTTTATTCATATTAAATACTCCCTTATAAATCTATTAGCAAAATCTTTACTAATCAAACTTCTTTCTACCTGATTATTAACTTTATCAACAACTTTCTTTTCATTAATTATTCTTGCTTCAAAGAGAAAGTTATTTTTAGGCTCACAATTAATAAAATAAAACATTGTTGGCTTTTTATAATAATCTCCCATTTCTCTTCTATCGTTAATTATAAGTTGTGGTTTTAAGCACCGATATTTAATTAAATAATGTTGTGTGGAGTATGGATTTTCTATTACTAATTTTAATTTTCTATCTAAACAGATTAAGACTAATTTTGTAATTAATTCATAATAGTAATTTAGTTCGTTAATTAATGTTAAGTCTTTCTCTAATTTCCACTCTAACGATTTCTTTTGATAACCGAAGTTATCTCCACGAAAGCAAGTTAATATTTGTTGTTCAAATCTAGTGCAGGGAAAGAATGCTAATATTAAATCTTCTGGACTTATTCCATCAAAGATACTCTCTCTCTCTCTCGAATATGCGTTCTCGATTTCTTTGAATAAGTCTATTTTATAATCAGTTTCGTTAAAGTCATTTAAAATGTCATAATCGAAACTTTCATAACCTAATTTTTTAAATTCATTTTTAAAAGTTCCTGATTGCTCAAAAAAACAATGAACTTTCATATACCATACCCCATATTATTATTAATTATCATTTTTAACTCTAAATAAGTTCTTCTTTTAAATTGATATTCATAAATTAAAGTGTAATCAGCTAATTCATTCATTAAAGTAAAGAAGTCTTTTAAATCATAAGCATAAAATGATAAAGTCCAATAATTTTCATTTTCTCCTGTAATGGTAAATTTAAAATCAATATCTGTTCTATTATTTGTTAATACATTAAATTTTAAAGATGTTATTTTAGTGCTTTGTAATGCTTTAAAATCTTTAATTTTCTTTTTAATAATTTTATTAGTCATTTTTCGTTATCTCCAAAAATCAATAAAAGTCAATCCAATAGTCCAACTTGTCATTTACCAATTCTAATGCTTCATCATCAACATAAGTTGAAACAAAAAACCCACAAAGTTTTCTAACAATGCAATCATCAACTAATTTAATTGCTTCTTTAACTTCAATAAAATCGTCCCTATCATTTGTTAAGGAAGAATCAAAATAAAAATAAGCAACTAAATCATAACCATTCATTAATCGTAAGAAACCCCAAATTCTATCGTCTTTAACACCTGCTTTTAAACTATAATGCAAACAATCATTTTTAAGTTCAAATAATCTTTGTAATGTTTCTACTCTTTTTGGAAAATAAACAAGTGGTATTTCTTGTCCCATCTTTGCTTGATTTTTGAACTCTTCTGGGTAATCACTATCATAATAAGTGATATAGTTTTCCCAATAATCACTATCGCACTTTTCAATATCATAATCATCTATATTGTCAGTATTCATTAAATCAATAATTTCATCTAATTTGTATTCTCCAATATACCATTTTAAACATTGATACAATAATGTCTTTCTTGCTCTATTTTTCATATTCCTAATTCTCCTTATAATGAAAATCAATTCTACTATAATCGTATGATAGAATAATAACATCTCCATCTTTTACGAATAATCTTTTTTGTCTTTCTTTATAGCCTTGTTCGACTAATTCTAATTCTAAATCTTTCATTGTGTTTCCTTTCCTTAAAGGGCTTTTTTTAGCCCCTTAATTCATCTAGTGTTGAGATTGCTTCATCCATTTCATTTCTTGCTTGTTCTAGTTGGCTTGCTGCTTCATCTAACCACTCTTTTCTTTCTTCTTGTTGTTCTGTGAGTTCTTGTCGATTTTCGTAAGGTTCGATGTTCTCGCTTTCTTCTTCAACATCTCCTTGTAAATCGCTAATTGCTAGTGCTAGGCTTATAGCCTTTTCAATCAACTTTTCGACTTGTGCTTTAATTTGTGTTTTTGTCATTTTCTTTCTCCTTTGTATGTCATTATATTAATCTAATAATAAGAAGAAGTCAAATAAAATCGAAAATATTTTTTAACTTTCTTTGACTTCTTCAATAATTAATTCATTTACACCATAAAGAATTTTTAAATTTTTGATGGCTTCTTCTTCATTTCTAGCAACGATAATTCTATTTAATTTATATTCTCTTTTAGTTAAATATTCTATCATTACATATTTAATAAAATAACTATTCATAAGTATTAAAATAGAAGAACGCAAATATTAATAAAACATTGCCAAGAAGATAAATTATTGTTGCTCCTAAATCACTTAAAATCATTTGTTCTCCTAAATATAACAACAATTGTATATTCAGTTTTTTGTATCATTGAAACAAATTCATAGTCTGGGTGATTTTCAACAAATTCGTTAAAATCTTGGTCAAAATCTTTCTTCCAAAAACCAACTGCTTCATATTTATATTTCTCTTTTACTTCGTTCATAATTAATTCTCTCTTTCTTTAATTTCAATAAATAATCTAATCGTTCTTTATAATGTTCATTTTTCGTTTTTTCGTATTTAGCATTATAAACTGTTATTGCTTGTGTAATTTCTCTTCTTTTACAATCTTCAACAGTCCATTTATTTTTAAAATGCTCCAATGATATTTGATACTTCATTTAAATATTACCAATGGAACTTTTTCGTGTGCTAATAACAAATCTTTGTATAATGGTGGGTAATCTTCATCCCAACAAGTTATATATTTACCTTCCCATTTTTTAGCATTATATTCGATTTCTTCATCGCTATAATAATAAGTTCTTTCTCTTAAAATTTCGACAATTTTGTCATAATCGTTATCGTTATATAATGCTAATGTTAATAATGTTTTACTTGCTTTATTTTCCATTTTAATAACCTTTCTTCTCTCTTAAATTTGCTTGTAATTTCCAAAATGGAACAACTCTATCATCCCACTTGTATTTAACTTCATATAGATTTATTAAGTCTATGAAACTATCAAAATCACAATGAAGCATACAATTATAATTAATGTTCTTAATCTTCTTTTTACCTTTTAAAATTAAAGTATAATCAACTCCATATGGACTACAACCGATTACATTTAATTCGATTTCATAAGGTTTCACATCGTCTATTGCTTTTAATAAAAATCTATCAATCATTTATTTTTCCTTTCTTGAAACTAAATACCGACTAATCATTAATAAGATGTAAGAGAAGATAAAGAATATAAAGCCATAATAATCTTGCCAAAAAATTCCAATTAATGCTCCACTACACCATATAAGAATTGAAATGATAAGGAAGATTAATGCTATTATTTTATCTTTCTTCTTACCAGTTAAGTGTGTTCGTTTTTTCATCTTTATAAATTCCAAGTGCTTGAATTTCTTTTAAAGCCTTTTCTGTATATTTATTTTGCGATTTTTCAGTCGTATTCGTTAAGCAGAATAAATATATATCAAGATTTTTAAAGTTAAACGATAATCCCCAATAACGATTTAATTTTTTGCTCCAAACATCTAAATCATCTTTATTTTGTTTCCATTTGTTTTTGGCTAATCTTTCTTGTAATACTTTGATTTTTTCGCTTTCTAACATTCTTCATCTTCTCCTTTTTCCATCATCATTGCTCCAATAAGAATAGGAACAACAGCAATATAATTTATGTATTTATAGTATCTCAATACTGGAATAAAGACCATAGCAATTCCAATTACATATAAATCGATTGTGCCTAGAATTAATAAGACCATTCCAACATAGAATTTATGTTTATAAAGTTTATCAAGCATAATAATCTTTTACTTCCTTTTCAATTTCTAATGCTTCAAATATTTTAGTTAAAGTTTTAATTGTAGGACAGTGACTTGCCCATTTACTAAATGGATTAATTAAGATAGAGCAAGTCGATAATGCTACACCACTTTTATTTGACAAATCTAATAAGCTGTAATTCTTATCAAACATTGCCCCCCTTATTTCTCGTGCTAATTCTTTTCTCTTTTCAAAACTAATTTCTTTTCTATTTACCATTTTATTTCTCCTTTATTTCTTCCATTACTAATGATTTAAGTATATCATCGTAAATTGTTTGTAAGTATTTACTTCTTCCCCAATCATTAATAATGTGTTCGTTAATTAAATTTAACACATCTTCACTTTTTATTGTTTCGTGAATTACTATCATATAATGTTCCTTACCATAAAATATCTTTCACATTGTATTGTTTGCCAGCTTCCATTTTTTTATACATCTTATTTTTATCGAAGTATGGAAGTATATAATTATAATAAGCACCTGGTCTTCCATCTGGTGTTTTTCCTAACATAGAAATTTCAATATATGCTTGTTCTCCATCCCAAGCAATTTTTTTCTCAATTACAATTTTAAATTTATTCATAAAAGGTTTTACAAAATTTCCTATAAATTCTTTTTCAATTGTATCTAAACAAATTTGTAATGCTTCACCTAATTTTTCGGATTCTAATGTTGTTTTAGGATTTACAAATTTAATTTTAGGATAATCATTTTTATCTAAAAATGTTGCTCTTATACTGTTTCCGTTTTTGTATAATCCAACTAATTTTAAGAATTTATCGTTATCAAAATCGTAAAATAATTGACCTACTTTTACTTGTTCAAATCTTGTATCATCAACATATGTGTAATCTTCATATTTTAAATTTTCTAATTCTTTCATTTAATAATTCTCCTTTAATGTTTCTTCTAATAATTCTTTAACATCATTTATTTTTTTAAAAGTTTCTTCAAATTCATCTTCTACAAATACTTTATCAAATTCTTCTATTACTTTGATTAAATATTCTAAATCTTCTTTGTAATAAACATCTTCATTTTTAATCGTTTCGTGAATTACTATCATATAATGTTCCTTTCATTTTTGAATAATTTAATAAT
>CAVEUC010000053.1:3250-13646 GCA_963619035.1 Lachnospiraceae bacterium GAM79 | reverse complement strand
ATTAATTAAGAGATTTTGTCATATTTTTTCTTCTCTTCTAAAACTTTAAATTCATTTAAATTCTTTATTAAATCTTGATTATTTATCATTCCTATTAAAGTATTTCTTTCGATTTCTAGATTATATTCTTTTTGAAATCTATATCCTCTTAAAATTCTTAAAGGATCTTCTTTAAATCTTATAGAAGCATCACCTATTATTCTTAATATTTTATTATTTAAATCTTCAACACCTTTATTTGAAGGATCTATAACATTATATTTTTCATCGATATAAATTGCGTTTATTGTAAAATCTCTTCTTAAATAATCGATATTTATATCTTTTGTAAATTCAATCTTATTTGGATGTCTAAAGTCTATATATCCAGTTTCTTTTCTTAATGTAACAATATCAATTTTAATATCATCACTATATCTATATTTAATAACACCATACTTAATAAAACTTAAATCCAACTTATTTTTATCTAAAAATTTAATAGCTTCACTAGGAGTTGCATCACTTACAAAATCAAAATCTTTAATTTCTCGATTTAAAAGATAGTCTCTACTACTAGATCCTATCATAAACAATCTAAAATTATTTTGATTATATAAAGATGATAATTCATCAAATATCTTTACTTTATTCATGTTATTATTTTCCATTTTTGATATGATTTACCAACTATTTTATTTTATTTGTTTTTATGTAGTCTTTGATAGAATCTACATATACATCACTACTTTTAACCACTTCAATTTCTCTGCCTAAAGCATTTAATATTTTTTTAATTGTTAAAAATGTAACTCCAGTTGCTTTGCCTGCTTCAATTCTAGATAATTGAGATCTTTCAACACCACATAATGAAGATAATTCTTCTTGAGTCAATCCAGCTTCTAAACGATAACTTTTAATGTCGTTTCCTATTTTAATAATCGATGTTTCCATATATTTCCTACCTAAAAATAGTATATCAAATATTTGTGTAAATTAATATACAAAGATAACAAAAATATATGGTTTTCTTAGCTATCTTTAAGGTATATAAATATCTATTACTTCATCAAATCTACTTCTAGTATATTCATCTAATGGTTCGTATTGTTTAATCATATTAAATATAACATCTTCAGGAACCCACTTATCTTTTATTCTATTTTTATTATTCTTTAAATTAAAATTAATATCGTTAGTATGAAACATTATTATTGTATACTTATCAAATTTTTTTAAATTATCTAAATAATGATTTCTTCTATAATTATCTAAAAATGTTGAATCCATTATTAAAGTTAAATTATCGTGTTTATCGTATATTTCATTACCTTCTTTAATCATTTCATCGTATATTTCATACATATTTTTAGGAAATATTAAATACGATCCAAACATTTGTCTTCTAGTTTCATCACTATCTATTATAAATACATTTTCACCTTTATAATGTTCTTTAACATAAGTAGATTTACCACTTCCTGGTAATCCAGCTAAAATAATAAGTTCTTTCATATAATTAAATTAATCTCTTTCTAATTTTAGAGGATATGATATCAACAATTAAAACCATCAAGATAACACCCCACATAATAGCACCAAGTTCAGGCCAGTGAGAATTTTCTGAATAACTACTAATAAAGTAACCTATTCCACCTTTATCTCCTGCACATAATCCTAATAATGTTGCAGTTCTAACATTTAAATCTAATCTATATAAAATAACACTAATAAAGTTAGGAGCAATTTGAGGAGCTACACCAATTTTAAGTCTTGCAGTAAAACCTCCTCCACATGCATTCAATGCTTCGATTGGTCCATTATCAATTAAATCTAATTGTTCACTATATAATTTACCGATCATACCAATTGAGTGAATCGCTAAAACCATCATCGCAGTAAATGCACCAAATCCTGAACCTTTAATTAAAACATAACCTAATAAAATTTCAGGGAATGTTCTAATAACTATTAGTATTAATTCTGAAATAATAGCCCATTTACCAACCATTTTTCTCGAAGCTAAAAAACCGAATGGTAAAGCTAATATCGCACCTAAAGCAGTTCCACAAAATGCTATAGAAAATGTAACAATAATTTGATAAACAACACTACTTTCAAAATCATATGAACCATAACCGAACATATATTCAAAATTAGGTACAAAGAAACCTTCAAATATCTTTCCAAATCTTCCCCAGTCAGTTCTCCCAGTTCCATTAAAGAAATTTACATCAAAAGCAAAATATAAAAATATTGTTACAATAATGACAGCAAAAATTAAATTAGCAATCCATCTTTTTGGTTTATATTTATATGCATCACCAACACTTTCAAAGTGTCTATATTTTCTTTTATTAATATGAGTTTTATAAAAATCAGTTACTTTTTCTTTAAATGATTTTTTAGAATTCATATTTAAATCCTCACTCTTTTTATCATTTCTATTCATATTATTGTAACTTCTTTCTAGTGTAACTACTAATAAGTTGAAGACCACATACAACAACAAATAATGGTATTAAAATAGCTCCAACTTTTTCAAAAGCTTGATCTGCGATCGCATTTGATAATTCTTGTCCGATTCCTCCAGCTCCAACAAAGCCTAAAATAACTGAAGCTCTAACATTTATTTCAAAAGTATAAAGAATATTAGATAAATATGCAGGCATAATTTGAGGCCATACTCCAACCATAAAAGCCTGTCCTCTTCTAGCACCAGTCGAACTCATCGCTTCAAAAGGACTCATATCGCAAGTTTCAACATATTCATACATCAACTTAAACATGATTCCAAATGTAAATATAATTAAAGCCCAAATACCTGCTATTTCGTTATACCCTAAAATACATGTGCATAATACTGCTAAAACATATGTTGGAATCGTTCTAATTATATTAACTAATGCTCTAATCGGTTGATAAATATAACCTTTCCTAGAAAAGTTTCTACTAGCTAATAAAAAGAAAGGAATACTAGCTAATGAACCTATTAAAGTAGCTATATAAACCATCTTTACTGTATCCCAAATTTTAGGGACAGCAACAGTAAATAAATATCCAAAATAGCCACCAAAAGCAGTCATTTTCTCTGAATCTTTAAACATCTCACCAAATATTACAAATATTTCTTTTATCTTAATGCTTCTAGGAAGACCAACAATAACAAAACAACCTATAAATATAGCTAAGATAATAATTAAAATAATTGGTAATTTACTTCTTTTTTTATAAACTGTTTTAATTACAGAAACACCATTTTCTTGAACACAAGGAACTTCTATTTTCTTATATAAAAATGGATATTTTTTAATACTTAACTCTCTCTTTTCTTCTTGAGTTAATTTCTTTTTATTAACCTTATTCTTCATCGTTTAAAACCGAATCCTTATCAAGTTTCTCGTTATTTTCTAAACTTCTACCATAAATCGATTTAATAACTTCATCTGTTACTTCACTTGGTTTTCCATCAAAAACAATTTTTCCTTGTTTAATTCCTATAATTCTATTGGAGTATTTTAATGCTAAATCAACATGGTGCATATTAGCAACGATTGTAATCTTATAATCTTCGTTGATTCTTTTAAAATCGTTCATAACACTTATTGTTGTTATCGGATCAAGAGAAGCAACAGGTTCATCTGCTAAAATTATATTAGGTTCTTGAGTTAAAGCTCTAGCTAAAGCAACACGTTGTTGTTGACCTCCACTTAATTCATCAGCTCTAACAAAAGACTTATCCAATATTCCTAGTTTATCTAAAGAAGATAAAGCTAACATCTTTTCTTCTTTAGTATAAATTCCAAAGAAACTTTCAAAAGAATTATGATATCCTACTCTTCCACTTAAAACATTTTTATAAACACTACTTCTTTTAACAAGATTGAACGATTGAAATATCATGCCGATATTTCTTCTTAATAAACGTAAATCTTTACCTTTACAAGTTCTAACATTCATCTTTATTTTTGTTTTAATTTGTTTAGTTTTATCATTTTCACTACTATTTTCTAACTCTTTTAAACTTTCTTCTAACTCTTCAATTTCACTTATTAAATTTAATGCATTTAAATCTTCTTTATTTTCTATTGAAGCATAAACTTTTTCTTTTCTAATAATTTCGTTTTCAATAGACTTTTTAGTTGCGTTGATAGTTTTAAACACATCGACATATAAATTACCGTTCTGTATTGTATGCATTTTATTAATCGCTCTTAATAGAGTAGATTTTCCTGCACCAGATAAACCAATGATAGCTACAAAATCACCATCATTAATCGTTAAATTTATATCACTTAAAGCTTTAAATCCGTTAGGATAAACTTTATCAACATGTTCAAAAACTATCATACACAACCACTTTCTTTTTTTAATTTATTATTTTAAATTATTTACCGTGAGCAACTTTCCACTTATACATTTCAACTTCACTTTGATAAGCTTCTTTATCACCAGCTTTATATCCTGTATGTGAATAAATATCATAAAGAATTTTAGCACCGCTTCCTTCTTGATCTTTAGTTCCATCTTGGCTAGCTTTTGTAAATGCGTTAACAACTGCTTTCTTTTTAGCATCGCTAAGGTTAGCTCTACAAGAAATAGTATCGTTATAAATTCCTGGAGTCATTGCAATTGTTGTAGTTTTAGTAAAGATTGATGCATCTTTATACCATTCAGTTCCTTCTTTATTGTATCCGTTAGCATATCTAATATCCATAAAGCCGAATGCAGCATCGACTTGGCCAGACATAACAGCAGCTAAAGCTGCATCGTATCCTTTTGTAGATAATCCTTTAATTTGTCCTTTAGATGCATCTGGATTGTTTTCTACTAAAGTCATACCATCTTTATTTAAAGTTGTTGTATCTGTGATGATATTTGAATAATTACTACTCATCCAAATTGATCTATTTTCTTCTTTACTTAAATTAAATAAGAAGAATGAAGGGTATAAATAACCAGCACCACTAGTTTGACCTTGAATTGCAACAGTTTTTCCAGCTAATTCATCAATTGTAATTTTACCATCACTATTTTTATCTAATTTATCTAATCCTTTTGCTACTCTTTCTTCATCAGTTAAAGAGAATAAGATTGAATTGTAGAATGTGACTTTATTAGCATCACCACTTGTTTGTTGGCCTAAATAAGTTTTATTATCTGTTGAACATTTATATGAAGAACTATTCATATTGTCAACCATAGCTTTTCTATTAACTTCAGTTTGAGCACCATTACCAGTATCATTTTGAACTTGATATCCATCTCTAACAGATGTTAAAAGTAAATCGACAAGTCCTGGTTTTTCAGTTTCGCTTTGAGCATATCCGCTAGCTGTTAAAAAGCCAACATCGATTTGATCTGAATATAATGCTTGAGTAACTGCAGCATAATCATTACCTGTAGTAATTTCAAATTTGTAGTTTGGCTCATATTTTTCTAAGATTGGTATTAAAGCCTTTGCAGAATTTGCTAAAGCTTGTGAATCTCTACTTGGAACGAATTGGATTGTGATAAGATTTTCATCTTCACCTCCACATGATGCTAATGATGCACTAGCAATTAAAGCAATTGCACCTAAAGCTAAAATTTTACTTTTTCTCATAATTTTTAAATTTCCTCCCATATAAGAAAAGCGACTGTATTTCGGAAAAAGAAAAAAAGGGGTTTAATCCCCCTTTTTAATATCATGATAATTTAGATAAACTAGAAAAGTTTTAAATAACTTCATGTTCCTCATACATCAAAGATTTTAGACCTTTCTAAAATAGACTTTCAATCTTTTTTATAACTTTTAATTCAATCTTAATGCTTATTAAAACTGTATTAATTTTAATAAAATTAATAAATATAAACTTCAAAAAAATAACATAAAATTTTTTTATACCGAAGCATTACTTACAATAAATAAAAAACCTTGATACATAAATCAAGGTAAAATTTATTAATGGAGCTTCCTAGCGGATTCGAACCACTGATCATTGAGTTGCAGTCAATTGCCTTACCAGCTTGGCTAAGGAAGCAAGTGTTAATATTATATATCAAACAGAGATACAAAATCAAAACTTTTTATTATTGGTTATACAAAAATAAGTCTTAAATTGCTTTAACTAGAAATTTTAATTTAAGTGTGATGATTCAAAAATCTAAATTTTAAGGCATGTTAACATGAAATTTGGCATCATTTTGTATTTTTATAAGTTTAACATCAATTTTGTTAGTCTATATTTTAAAATTAAAAATCTAATTTCTTATAAAAAAGAAATAAATATTATTATTAAAAATAGTTATTTGATTTACATATCATTTATTTGTTAACATTAAAGTATAAATAAAAATATCGAAAGGAAACAATATTATGAAATTCAACAATGTAGTAGTTGCTGGTGGTGGCGTTTTAGGTAGTCAAATAGCTTTCCAAGCTGCATATTGTGGCTTTAATGTAACAATTTGGTTACGTAGTGAAGGAAGTATTAAAAGATGTCAACCTAAACTCGATTCGTTAAAAGAAAGATATATTAAAGATATTAATTTAATGGATACTGAAGAAGGTAAGTCTCCATCTAATTGGTGTTCTGGATTAGCAGATTTAGATTCTTTCAATAAAGAAGAATGCCTAGCTAAAGTTGAGAAAGCATACACTTCTATCAAATTGATAACAGATTTAAAAGAAGCTGTTAAAGATGCTGATTTAGTAATTGAATCAATGTCAGAAAATGCTGAAGATAAAATTGCTTTCTATAAAATGTTAGCACCATTATTAGAAGAAAAAACTGTAATTGTGACTAACTCTTCTACTCTTCTTCCATCTCAATTTGCTAAATATACAGGACGTCCTCAAAAATATTTATCACTTCATTTTGCTAACACAATTTGGAAAAATAATACTGCCGAAATTATGTGTCAAGCTCAAACTGATAAACAATATTTTGATGATGTATTAAACTTTGCTAATGAAATTAGAATGATCGGTTTACCTGTTTTAAAAGAAAAGAATGGATATTTATTAAATTCAATGTTAGTGCCTTTCCTTCTTTCAGGATTAGATTTATATGCTAACGGTGTTTCAGATCCAAAGAGTATCGATTTAGCTTGGACAAAAGGAACAGGAGCCCCTAAAGGACCTTTCCAAATCTTTGATACAGTTGGTTTAAATACAGCTTATAATATTGTAATGCAATACCAAAAAGTTCCAGGACTTATGTCACCTTTACTTAAAAAGATGATGATGCCATATAACTTTAAAGCGATGGCTAAATTGTTAAAGAAATATATTGATGAAGGTAAATTAGGAATGTCTTCTGGAGAAGGTTTCTATAAGTACAAATAGTTAATAAAAACAAAAATAGCTGAGAAATCAGCTATTTTTTATTCACAATTTTATTTTTTATTATTATTTTGCAGTTGAATAAAATGTAGTAACAACATTACTTGTTTCGATTAAAATTGAATTTTGGTTTAAAGCGATGATGACTTCATCACAAATTTTATATACATTACCTAATTCGATATCTTCTAAAATACATGCGATAGTTCTTTCTTTTGTAATTGTAGACGTTTCATCTTTCCAATAGCCATTAGCTTCATAAATTGTGCATCCATCAGTATATTTTGTACAAATTTCCGTAACTTTAGTTAAGCATTCATCAAAAGGAATTTCTTCTTTGTATGTATCTTTATCATTAGTACCAATATATAAAGAATATTTGGTGATTTCTTGATTAGAAACATTCATATTTTTGATTTGAAATCCAAAAATAACTCCAGTAAATACAACATTGATAGCAATAACAACTGACATGATAATCATCAATATTTTATTTTTATTCATTTTATTTTCCATATTAATTACCTACTCTTATTTTAAAAAATATATGAATTCCCATCTCTTTTAGTTATCAGATCTAGAAAATCCATTTTTCATATGCATACTAGCATTATATAAAACTTTCGCTAAACATGATTTAGTTTCTTCTTCAACCATCTTAGCTAATTCTTCATTTGCTTTAATAATATCTTTTTCATCTTTAATTTCTTTATCAAACTTATTTAAAAGCATATGTGATTTACTAGCAACTGCCTTTTGATATCTTTCAATAAATATCGCACTACTTTTAAAATGAGCATCGCTTAAACTAGCAATAAGTCTCATATTCCAGTAGTAATTATTAGTATTAACGTCAAGTGTTGTATTGTTAAAATAAGCAGGAATTACACTAGTATTTGGATAAATAGGAGTCAAAGAATTAAATGCGTTAGATCCAAATGCAACCCACTCAACACCTTTAATTAATTCATTAACATATGGTCTAATTTGTAAAATAGCCATAAATGAAGTTCTACTAATTCCGATTGGTCTATATTTAGAAACTCCATCGCTAGCATATGGATTATATTTTGTACCTTGATAATAGGAACCTAATAAGTATTTAACATCTTCTATTGTAATTCTTCTTTCAGGAACTAAACTCCAAGGAATATCATCACTTTCAGGATTGTAATCTGCATTTTCTCCATCCCATTTGTAAGTTCTAGGATTTAAATATTTTTCCATAAACCAAGCACGTGGAGTGTTATATACATGGTCACTATCATCGTTACTTCCAAATGCTAATCTAGGATTAAAAGAATCATTTAAATTCAAATTTAAATGGTTTTCTTTAACGAATTCAAGTAAATCTTTACTACATAAATTTTCTTTTCCTCCATTTAAAGCGTCATTAAAATCGAATTTATCTAAGCCAAATTGATTAGGCATTACAACATATTCTTCATCTTTTACTCTTCTTGCAATCCAATGATGACCTCCGATAGTCTCTAACCACCAAATACTATTTTCATCATTAAATGCTATACCATTAGATTCATAAGTTCCGTATTTTTCTAATAACTCACCTAATCTTAAAATACCTTCTTTTGCACTTTTTATATAAGGGAGAACTAAAACTACAAAATCTTCTTCGCCGATGCCTTTATCAACTAATAAAGGATCAGCTCCTAAAACTCTTGCGTTAGATGTAATTGTTTCAGTTGCAGTCATCCCTACATTAAATTCATTAATTCCACATGCTCCCCATACACCATCTTTTGGATTTACATTAGGCATAAGAGTATATCTATAAGATTCTTTAGGTAGTTCAATTTCAAAACTTGACAATTTACTTTTATATTTTTTTACATTTTCATTTCTTTCGATGACTACCATCTTCTTTTCTTCAAAAACTCCACTTGGTGAATCATCATTTCTAGCGATCATCGTTGAACCATCATAACTCGCTTTTTTTCCTACTAAAATTGTTGTACACGCCATTTTTAATCTCCTTTATTAAAATAATTCTTTCTTTAAATATATACTATCTTTTTCATCTATTTTTCTAATAACTCTACAAGGATTTCCTACCGCTAAAGAGTGTGGAGGAATATCTTTTGTAACTACACTTCCAGCTCCAATAACACAACCTTCTCCAATAGTAACTCCACCAACTACGATTACATTACTAGCTAACCAGCAATTAGAACCTATCGTTATAGGCTTAGAATATTCTCTATCAGTAACTACACCTTTTTCATTTGTATAAGGATTTCTTTCATTAGGTAAAAATGGATGCATCGGAGTAACTAAACTACAATTAGGACCACAAAATACATTATCACCAATCTTAACTAAAGAAACATCTAAACAGGTGAAATTAAAGTTAGCATAAAAATTTTTACCTACTAAAAAATTAATTCCATAATCAAAATATATTGGACCTTGAAAATATGCATTAGTTTCATATCCTAATAATTTTTTTGTTAATTCTTCTTTTTTACTATCACCATCTTTTAAAGTATTGTATTCAACACAAATATTATGAGCATTCTTTCTTATTTTAAATAAATACGAGTCGCTAGGATCATATATTTTTCCACTGATCATCTTTTCAAATTCACTCATTTAATTTCTCCTTTTATAGGTTCAATAAATCTATTAGTATTTTTAATTATAAATAGAATTGTTAGAACATTTATTATAATAAAAACACAGATGCTGACAATTAAACTTAATATAAGCATATTGTCATTAACACTACCATCATTAATAACAATCAATGAATATTCTAAAACTAAAATAGATATTAAACAATCATTAAAACCTATCAAATTTTTATATTTATTTAACAATGAACCAGTTTTAAAAGATCTTTTAAAATCTATGCTCCTTGATATTATTTTGTAGGTTAAAAATGTAGCCATGCTAATACCTATTATAATTCCATAATTTACTTCTTTTTTATTTAATAAAAGTAAAATAATAGGAACAATAAGAGTCAAATTAGTAAAAATAATAAATATATTTAAAATAATAAAAATAGTTTTATTTATCTCTATATTTTTAATTTTAAATATAAATAAAATGATATTTAAAATTAAAAAA
>CAVEUC010000053.1:0-3240 GCA_963619035.1 Lachnospiraceae bacterium GAM79 | reverse complement strand
AATAGAAATTGTAGAATTATATAATGCATTATATTTAATTCCTATTACTAAATTAAATATAGCTACACCAAAAGATATAATTAACGATAAAATATCAACTATAAATTCTAATTTCTTATTATTTTTTATCATTATTTTTATAATCCATCAAAATATTATATAAGGTATAAGTTTGACATTTACTAGTTTTAAGTTTATCGCATGTTGCTTTAAATTCTTCTTTAGTACAAATTCTAACATCGCATTTTGTTTCTTCTTTAGAAACATCTACATTTAAATTAGCTGTATAAACACCCCATGAACTACTCCACCAACCAGTTACTGTAGTTTTATAATTCCAAACAGTCCAATTGTAATTAAATTTATCATACCAATCTTTAATAGTGAAATTCCAAGCTTCTTTATCTTCAAAACAATTAAATTCACCAATTAAAACAGGTACATTATAATCTCTACCGATATTTTTACACATGTGATAAGCTTTATAAATTTGAGCAGAGATATCATCATGTTGCCAGTTATAAAAATGATATTCATACATCACATTTTTCCATCCGTAATCTTCAGGTTTAGGTAAAGATTGAAAATCCCAACAGCCTTCAATAGTGATAAGATGATTATCATTATTATTTCTAATTGTCTTGTATATTTTATCGAATACTTTATGACATTTTTCATCAGTTTTACCATCAATTTTTTGGTTTTGAGGTTCATTTAAAATATCATATGTAGCAATATATGGAGCTAAATCACTTCTAACATTAGTATAATGATTAGAAACATAATCCCAAATATCAATAGCTGAAGCTACATATTCTTCATTATCCCAAAATGTAGGATTATCGATAATATATCCACTATGCTCATATCCATTTTGACTACCTTTAACACCATGAAGATCTAAAACACAATATAAATTATTATTTTTACAATTAGTTAAAAACCAATCTAAATATTTAAATGCAACATCTTCTTCTTTACGAGTAAGATCATCATTTAATATATTTCTCCAATAAAATGGTAATCTAATAGTATTTAATCCTAATTCCTCTTTAATAATTTTAAAATCATTTTCATCAAAGAAAGATTTATAATAATATTCTTTTAAATTATCTAAATCATCATTTAAATTAGGATTAGAATTTAATCCTTCTAAAAATGTTTCTTCAGCAAATTCATCGTATGTTAAATTACCATCTTTATCTTTAATTAAATTTCCATCATCATCCTTTTTAGCACCACTACAAAAAGGAGACATCCATCCTTCTTGTAATAAAATATTACCAGCATTAACTCCTTTTAAACTTATCTTATTACCATCTTTATCATATAAAGATCTATCAGAAGCTATTATAAAACCAGTATTATTTTCAACCTTATCCTTTTGGTCTGGAATTTTATATGTTTTTAAATAAGTATAAAGTCCTAATAAAGATGCTAATACTCCAAATAATAATGAACCCGTTACTATTAATGATATTTTTAAAACTTTATATTTTGTTTTCATATATAGCTCACAAGCCTATATATTTTACTATTTTAATTGTATAGTTTTCAATCTTATTCATTTTAATTGTCATATATCAATAAATAGTTTCATAATCTAAATATTTTTGCTTTAAATAATTATGAAAATATATTTAGTATTGACTATTCTTTATATACCTAAAATTCTATAACATTGATAAATCTACTTTATATATCATATCAACTAATTCATCTTTTTTTATAAACATAATCATATAAATCGGTAAATATATTTTATTATCTTTAACACTTAAATTTTTGTTAGATAATATATATGCTTTTTTAATATTGTATTCACTTGAATTAACTAAATTATCTAAAGCGTTATGTTTTTGATAGTCCTTACCAGATTTAACTTCAATCGGTATTACTTCACCTTTATTTTCGATTAAAAAATCTATTTCTCCTATTTTTTTATTTTTATAATAATATAATTCAAATCCTTTAGATACTAATTCTTCCGCTATTGCGTTTTCATATATCGAGCCATAATTAATATCATTTTCTTTATTCAATATTTTAATTTGTAAATTATTATCCATATATTGACTTGCTAACAATCCTACATCAGAACTAAATAGTTTAAATAAATTTCTTGATTTGCTTAATATTAAAGGAGATTTAGGCTCATCAGCACAATAACAAGGCAAAGCTACACCAGCATCTTTTAACCAAATAAAAGAATTTTCGTAACGTGAAAACTTAATATTTTCATTTAAATTCTTCATTATAAATCTTTTATTTTGATTATTAAGTTCACTAGGAATCAAATCAAATATTTCTTTTATATACAATTTATTTTCAGCATCGTATTTACTTATATATTCTTTATATAAATTACATATTATATTTTGTTCTAATACAGCTTCTTTTAGATTGTTTGTATCTAAATATTTTTTAACAACAGAAGGCATGCCTCCAACAATTAAATACAAATGAAACATATCGATAAGTTTTTCATGTATTATTTCATCAACAGGAACCAAATTTTCAAAATTATGTTTTATTTTTTCAATAACTTTAGAATTTAAATTATTGGCAAGCAAAAACTCTTCAAAATCAAGTGGATACATCTTTAAAATTTCCATATATCCTACTGGAATAGATTTAATATCTTTTAATTCTGTACCAAGTAAAGATCCACTTAATATATATTTATAAGACCCTTCTTCCACTAAAAATTTAATAGCAGTTATTATATTTGAAGAGACTTGTACTTCATCTAGAAAAATAACTGTTTTTCCTTTAACTAAAGTTTTATTACTTAATGCTGATAATCTAAATAATAAATCTTTACTACTTTTAGCGTTATCAATTGTTTCTTTAAAAACATTATTTTCAATCAAATTAAATTCAACAAAATAATCTTCACCTACTTCTTCTTTTAAAAATTCTCTTATTACATATGTTTTTCCAACTTGTCTAGCACCGGTAATCATTAAGGCTTTATTGCTTTCTTTTAGCCATTTATTCAATTTAGATTTGATTTTTCTATACATAAGTAAACTCCTTTGTACTTATATTTTATTATTATTTGTCCGTTTTTCCAATATTTATTTAACTAGATTTATCCGTTTTTCCAACATTTTTTTGATATATTTTGTCCGTTTTTCCAACATTTTTAAATAAACATAATTAAAAATACAGGAAGAATAATCAAATTATTTTCAACTTTAATATATTTTGACTTCTAAATATATATATATATATATA
>CAVEUC010000052.1:0-4868 GCA_963619035.1 Lachnospiraceae bacterium GAM79 | reverse complement strand
TCTTATTTAATTGAAGCTTGTAACGCTTTAAAATAATTTAATATTTGAAATATTAATAAAGAGGGTATTAAAGCCCTCTTTATTTTTAAAAAGTTATATAATAATAAAGGAGAATTTATGTATTACTTTATATTTTCACTTATTGTTTTATTAGCATCTACATTAGGTGCATTAGCCGGTATTGGAGGAGGAGTTATTATTCGTCCTGCTCTAGATGCTTTTAATTACTATGAAAATGCTAATATTTGTAATTTTTTAAGTGCATTCTGTGTTTTAGCTGTCGCTTTAACTAGTGTCACAAAAAGAATAATTACAAAGCAAAAAATAGATAACTACACCACTAGTATCTTTTTAGGTATTGGAGCAGTCATTGGAGGAGTTGCAGGAAACTTTTTATTTGATTTAGTTAAACAAGCATCAAATAAAAATTGGTTAATTATCATCCAATCTATAGTTCTTATATTATTTTTAATATTTGTTATATTCTATATGCTTTATTTAAAGAAAAAGAATATATCCTTAAATGTTAAAAACTTTATGTTAAAAATTGTTATCGGATTATGTTTAGGAATCGTCTCATCCTTTCTAGGAATAGGAGGAGGACCTATTAACGTAGCTGTTTTATGTTTCTTCTTCTCGATGAATATGAAACAATCTTCTATAAATTCTCTTGTTATAATCATATTCTCTCAAACTTCTAAAATAGTTACAGCATTAATCAATGGTTCATTATTATCTCCTTCAACTAATATGGATTGGTGGATGTTACTATGTTTAGTACCTGTTGCTATTGTCGGTTCTTTATTAGGATCATACTTAAATAAAAAAGTTAGTGAAAAAGCTATTCTTTACGTTTATATAGCTTCAGTATTTGGAATTATCGCATTAAATTTATATAACATTGTCATCAATTCACTTATTCTTGGCGGAGTAATGTAATTATCAAATTTATATTTAACCATAAAAAAAGGCTAATTTCTTAGCCTTTTTGTTTGCTTAATTTTATATATTATAAACCGAACTTTTTAATTCTTTCCCATCTATCTTTTGCACATTTTTCGTTTTTAGCAAACAATTCTTCATAATGTGATGGATTAACTTTAGGAAGTTGAGAATATCTAGTTTCTTTCATGATAAATTCTTTAATTTTAGTGAAATCTGGTTCTTTACAATCTAATGTTAAACCTGGTTTACCTTCCGCAACTAAACGTGGATCATATCTAAATGTTGTAAAATATCCACATTCTACTGCTGCTTTTTCAGTTTCGATAGAATTTACCATACCACCTTTAATTCCTTGGTTAATACATGGAGCGTAACAAATAATTAACGAAGGTCCATTATAGCTTTCAGCTTCTTTAAATGCTTTAATTGCTGCAACAGGATTTGCTCCTAAAGCAATTTGAGCAACGTAAACTGTGCCATAACTCATAGCCATTAAAGCTAAGTTCTTTTTAGCTTGACGTTTTCCACTTGCTGTAAACTGAGCGATACTACCAGTTTGAGAAGATTTAGATGATTGACCACCAGTATTTGAATAAACTTCAGTATCTAAACACATTACATTAACATCATCTTCACTAGCTAAGACATGGTCTAATCCACCAAATCCAATATCGTAAGCCCAACCATCTCCTCCAACTATCCAAACAGATTTATCAAGTAAATCATCTTTATAATTTAAAACTTCTTTAATTGCTTTATTTTTACTTGCTTCAACTTGTTTGATTAAAGTAGGAATAATCTTTCTAGCTTCTTCTTTATTTTTAATATTAGCTAAATATTCTTTAATTGTAGCTTTTAATTCTTTTTCAACACTTCTAGATGTTAAAGCTTTATTTAATATAGTAGAAATAGATGCTAATTTATAATCTGTAGCAAGTCTCATACCATATCCATATTCAGCATTATCTTCAAATAATGAGTTAGCCCATGCAACACCATCTTTATTTTTATCATTTACAAATGGTGTTTCAGGAGTTGAACCACTATAAATTGATGAACATCCAGTTGCGTTAGCAATTAATAAATCTTTTCCGAATAATTGAGATAATAATCTATAATATGGAGTTTCTCCACAACCAGCACAAGCTCCACTAACCTCCATATAAGGCATTAAGAATCCTGCACCTTTTACAGTTGTAATAGGGAATTTATCACTCTTATATTCAACATGTTTATATAAATATTCAGCATATTTTTCATCTTCAAATTGAGATTTAGCTTCAACGAGTTCAAGAGCAATTTTACCATTATTAAGTTTAGTTGCAGTTTTATTAGCCATACATTCTTTAACGCAAAGCCCACAACCAACACAGTTTTTAGGTGAAACTTGAATGACATATTTTAAATCTTTAACTGTAGGTCCAATAGCAGGTTTAACTTTATCTTTTAATCCTTCTGGTCCTTTTTCAATTTCTTCATCATTTAATAAGAAAGGACGAATTGTAGCATGAGGACATACAAATGCACATTGATTACATTCTATACAATTCTCTTTATGCCATAAAGGTACTCTATCTGCGATACTTCTTTGTTCTTTATATGTAACATCTTCTCTCATCGTACCATCCAATAATTCATATTTTGTAAATGTAGATGTAGGAAGGTCATATCCATCTAAAGTATTAATGTGATCAACATAATTATCAATATATTCATCACCAATAACCTTTCTTTCTCTTAATGGAGGTAAATTAATCCAAGCTTCATCAACTTTAACTTCTCTTAAACCTTCTGTGCCTTTATCGATTGCAGTATAATTAAGTTTAACAACTTCCTCACCTTTTTTAGAATATGTCTTTTCAGCTAACTTTTTCATCCATTTATTAGCATCTTCATAAGGCATAATTTGAGGATTTAAATAGAAGAACGCAGATTGTAAAATCGTATTTGTATGTCTTCCCATACCGATTTCTAAAGCGATCTTATTAGCGTCAATTACATAGAATTTAGCGTGTTTTTTAGCTAATTGATACTTAACTCTATTTGGTAAAGATTTAATCAATGTAGCATCATCCATATCTGTATTAAGCAAGAATGTACCACCATCTTTTAAATTCTTTAACATATCAAATTTTAAAATATATGTATCTAATGAACAGCTAATAAAATCAGCATGTTCAACATAGTAAGTTGAGTGAATTGGTTCTTTTCCAAATCTTAAGTGAGATCTAGTAACACCTCCACTCTTTTTACTATCGTAAGCAAAATAAGCTTGAGCATATTGATGAGTTGCATCACCAATGATCTTAATAGAAGATTTATTAGCACCAACTGTACCATCGCTTCCTAATCCGTAGAATAAACAAGAAGTATATTCATGTGAAATTTCATATGTTTCATCAACTGGAATTGAAAGATGAGTTACATCATCGACGATTCCTGTTGTAAAGTTATGATGTTCATTTCCACTTAACATAAAGTCGAATACAGCTTTAATATGTTTTGGTTGAGTATCTTTACTAGATAATCCATATCTTCCACCGATAACTTTAATATTTTTCTTACCCATTAAATTTAAAGCACTAGTGACGTCTTCATATAATCCTTCACCAACACTTCCTAATTCTTTTGTTCTATCTAATACAGCGATTTCTTTTACGCTTCTTGGTAAGGCTTTTACTAATAATTCAGCAGAGAATGGTCTATAAAGATGGACTCTAATCATACCGACTTTTTCACCTTTATTCATTAAATCTGTTACAACTTCATAAGCAGTTTCATTAACGCTACCCATAGCAATAATAACTTTTGTAGCATCTTTAGCACCATAATAAACAAATGGAGCATAATTTCTACCAGTTAATTTAGATACTTTCTTTAAATATTTAACAGCAACTGGTAATACATTATTAAAATGAGCGTTTTGAGCTTCTCTTCCTTGGAAGTAAATATCATCGTTTTCAGCTCCTCCACGAGTGACTGCGTGTCCGTGAGGATTTAAAGCTCTCTTTTTAAATTCTTCAACCTTTTCCCAAGGAACTAACTTCTTCCATTCTTCATCATCTAAAAATTCAACATTTTGAATTTCGTGTGAAGTTCTAAATCCATCGAAGAAATGACATACTGGATAACTTGCATCGATTGCGATTAAATGAGCAACACTAGCTAAATCTGCAACTTCTTGAACAGAATCTGAGCAAAGCATAGCAATTCCAGTTTGTCTAATAGCGTAAACATCTTGATGATCTCCAAAAATTGATAAAGATCTAGTAGCTAAACTTCTAGCACTGACATGCATTACAGCAGGAAGTAATTCTCCACACCATTTATAAACATTTGGAATCATAAGTAACAAGCCTTGACTTGCTGTGTAAGTTGTAGCGAAAGCTCCACCTTGCATAGCACCATGAAGTGCGCCAGAAGCTCCGCCTTCAGATTGCATTTCACATACTTTTACAGGATTTCCAAAAAAGTTCTTCTTTCCTTGCGAGGAATAAATATCAACGTAATTAGCCATTGGTGAAGATGGGGTAATTGGGAATATTGCAGCGACTTCTGTAAAATTATAGCTCATTAATGCAGCTGCTGTATTTCCATCAACACTAAGCATCTTTTTCTTAATTTCGGACATATTATTTTCTCCTTTAATTTATAATTAAATTATATTCTTTATTTATGCAAATATGAATATTTTTTTATTAAAAAATGGTATTTTTTACATAAAAAATCAGTAAAAATGCAGTTTTTCCCTATTTTTTCTTTTTTAAATATTGTATTTATAAAGTTAGTTATGTCTTACTTTTTGTATATAAAACAAGCAAAATAAAAAGCCTTACTATGTAAGACTTTAATTCGCTTAATGGTGGGTACTATAGGGATCGAACCTATGACCTTCTGTACGTCAAACAGATGCTCTCCCAGCT
>CAVEUC010000051.1:0-13732 GCA_963619035.1 Lachnospiraceae bacterium GAM79 | reverse complement strand
AGATAATATCAAATCTAAAATCTTATCTTCTTCATCTTCACTATATTTTTTATAGCCATTAATTTTATTAATATTTAAATATTCATAATAATCCATCAATGTATTTAAATCTTTGTATTCTATTTTCTTATCTTCTTTTAATTTAATTAAAGAATAAAAAATCGAACATTTTTCAATAAACGATTTAAAATAACATTCATAAGAAAAGAATTCTTTAAAATAATATAAAAATATATAACCTGTTAAATATTCATAAATCATTCTCATAAATGTTACATAAATATTTTTATTGTCTTCTTCTAGTGTTTCGTAAATTTTATTTCTAATATCAATAAGTATACCTAAATCTTTAAAACTATCGATAGTTAACTCAACAAAATCACCAAAATTAATTTTTGGAGTAACTAGATTTTTGCTTAAACTATTTTCGTATTCTTTAGCGATTTTATTTATTAAAATAGGTTTAACATATTTATTAACAATATTCGAATATTCTTTTTTATATAATTCGACATACTCTTTATTACCAGCTAAATTATGATGAATGATCACACCTAAATCATTATATAATTTTAACAATTCATCTTTTTTAAAATAAGGATCATCAATATTATTTAAATAATATTCAAGATGAGTAAATGGAGTATTTTTATCTCCAATACCATGCATAAAAACAAAATCAGAACCATTTAAAAAAGATTCAAAATCAACTTTTTTTAAGTAAAATTTCTTTAATATCTGATCTTTTTCTTTTTGACCGATGAGACTCATATCTTTTTTAAGTTTAAATTTAAATAATTTATAATTTTCAATATACAATAATTTATTTTTCGCAATAGAAATATAAACATAACTTTCAATTGCTCTTCTTATAAAAGACGCTTTAGCTCCAATACTAAAACAATGAGATTCAGTTAAGCAAAAAAGCTTTAAGGAATATATAAATTCATACTCAAAATGTTTGATAAAATAATCTCTATACTCCAGCCCTTTAAAAGATACATCGTTATCAAAATTATTTAAAAAATCGCTATAAATGCGATATTTTCTTTCATAAAAATCATCGTTAATTTTATTCTTTTTTGTCATATTTATTACTCTTATATTATACCAAATTTATGACCATTTTTAAAGGTAAATTTATAAGAAAAAACATCGATGTAATCGATGTTTTAAAACTATTTTTACAATAAAAAAACGCTTTAAAAAAGCGTTTTTTATGAGGGAAACAAATTTATATATTAAAATACTAATAAGCTTTGTTTAGTTGCTTCGTCATTAATTGAAGTTTTATTACCGTTCTCTTTAGCTTCTTCTTTTTCGTTATTTTTAACGATTGTAGCAATGCTTAAAGGAATAGCTACAACGATAGCTGCACCAACAAATAAAGAGAAACAGAATCCGATTTTCTTAAAATAATAATGACCTGCTTTATGTTTTGTTTTAACTAATTTATCTTTCATAATTTCTACCTTCTATTTTTTCTAATACTCTTAATTTTGCGCTTTTACTTCTTGGATTAATTTCAATTTCAGAAGCAAGAGGAACGATAACTTTTTTATTAACTTCTCTATATAAAGGTTTATTGATCTTATCTGGAGTTAGGAAATCATTATTCCTATCACCTTCAATTACTGAATATTCCTTAAATAGATTTTTAACGATTCTATCTTCAAGTGAATGGAAAGTAATTACACATATCCTTCCATTGTCGTTTAATAACTCAATAGCTTTTCTTAAACCTACTTTAAGTACTCCTAATTCATCGTTAACTTCAATTCTTAACGCTTGGAATACTTGTTTAGCAGGATGACCTTTTTTCATTAATTCAACTTTTGGTTTAGCTTTTTTAATGATTTCTACTAAATCAAATGTTGTATTAATCGGTTTAATCTCTCTTTCTTTAACAATTTCTTTAGCGATTTGATAACTGTACTTTTCTTCTCCATATTCTTTAAAAATTCTTGTTAAGTCTTTTAATGAATATGTGTTTACAATCTCTTTTGCTGTTAAAGTGTTCTCTAGATTCATTCTCATATCAAGTTCCGAATCGAAACGATAAGAGAATCCTCTATACCCTTCATCAAATTGAGGAGAAGAGACACCTAAATCGAATAACGCTCCATCGATTTTTTTAATATTTAAACTTTCGAGAGCTTTATCTATATTAGAGAAATTAGATTTTATTATTTTAAAATTATCTCCAATTTCACTTAATTTAACTTTTGAATATTCTATTGCTTCATCATCTTGATCAATTCCGATAAGAGTACCATCATTTGATAATCTTTTTAAAATTTCACTACTATGACCAGCTCTTCCTAAAGTTAAATCAACATAGATACCATCTTTTTTAATGTTTAAATTTTCTATTACTTCGTTTAACATTACTGGGAAATGTTCATTACTTTTCATAATTACTTAACGACTCAGCATCATCTTCAAATCCTTTTTCGTGTTCAGATTTATATTCTTCCCACTTATTTTTATCCCAGATTTCAAAATGATCGAGCACCCCATTGATAACAACATTTTTTCCTATTGAGTATTCATTCAATATCTTTGATGAAAGAAGAATTCTTCCAGATTTATCGATTTGAAACTCAACAATACTTGAAGCGATTAAACGATTGTAAGATCTTGCTTTTGAATTTTCAAACTCAAGTGTTTGGAGTTTGTTCATGAACTTTATGAATTCATTTTCATCGTAGATAGAAATACAGCCATCAAATCCTTTCAACAAATAGAGATTAACAGTAAGTTTTTCTCTAAACTTTGAAGGGATTACAAGGCGTCCTTTATCATCGAGTGTATTTTCATAGTTTCCAAAGAACATTTTTTTAATCTCCCACTTTCTCCCACTTGCAATAATATTATAATCATTTTTTATATTTCCATACAAGACAATTTTTTAAAAATAATAAATATTTTCTAAATATCAACTAATTTATTACTAATAACAATCTAATTATCTATTATGTTTTAACTTTCTTATGTAAAATTGTCATTTTTAGCGAACATAAAAAATAATAATAAAGTGGGAGAAAAATCCAAAATTATTTGAAAATATTAAAAAATCAGCAACGATAAAACAAATAATTTTATATTTTTATTTAAATTATAAAGAATAAAGAAACTACATTTGGCTTCTAAAATTTCCATATTTTTTTGCATTATTTCTATTTTTATTTTTTTATACAGTGACAAAAAAAGGTTAAGCTTTTGCGCTTAACCTTTTAATTTAAATTACTTCTATTTCTTTAATATTTTTCTCATTACCTTTAACTAAATAAGTATGCTCACTTCCACATTTTGGACATATTTTAGCGTATTTAACAGTTTCGTAAGTACAGCCGCAATCTTCACAATACGTTTCAGCTTTAATAACTTCAATATTAAGTTTACAACCCTTCATTAGATCTTCTTTTTCAACAGCCCATTTCCATACATCTTCCATATAGCTTGGGATGAGTGTTGAAACTTCTCCAATTTCAAGAGTTACAGAATTAACATGTTTTACATTATTTTGAATAGCAACTTCTTTGATTTCATCGATAATATGAAAAACTATTCCTAATTCATGCATCCTTTACTTGCTCTTTTTAGCTTCTTTTTTAGCTTTCTTTTCTGCTTTTTTGAATTCTTTATGTTTCTTTTCTGAAGCTTTTTCTTCAGCTGTATGTTTTCCAAATTTAATCTTCATTCCACGTTTAATTGCGTATGGTAAGATGTATTTAAATTTATCTTCAGATTTAACCATGTGAGTTGCTTCTGGATGATCTCTTTTAAGTGAAATTGCATCGAACATACATTTTGTAGTACAGACACCACAACCAATACATTTATTTTCATCAACAATTGAAGCACCACATTTTAAACATCTTGCTGTTTCAATCTTAACTTGTTCTTCTGTTAAAGTTAAGTGAGCATCTTTAAATGAAGTGTGAGTATCGATATTAGCATCCATTCCAGCTTCTTGTCTTCCAGCTGTATCGTAGCCTTCTAATTTAAGATCTTCTTTATTCAACATAACGAAGTCTCTTCTATTTCTACCGATTGTTAATGAAGCACCTGGTTTTACAAATCTATGTAATGATTCAGCTGCACATTTACCTTGTTCGATAGCATCAATTGCAAATTTAGGACCTGTATAAACATCACCACCAACAAAGATATCATCTTGAGCAGTTTGATAAGTTAATTTATCAGCGATTGGATAATTTCCGTGCCAGAATGTAACTTTACTTCCTTTAAGTAAATCACCCCAGACGATTGCTTGTCCGATAGCAAAGATAACATGACTTGCTTTAACTTCAACAGTTTCTTCTTCATTATATTGAGGATTGAATCTCTTTGTTTCTGGATCGATAACTGAAGTACATTTTTTGAAGATGATACTTGTAACATTACCGTTTTCATCTTTCTTAATTTCTTTTGGACCCCATGAGTTATTAACTTCGATTCCATCTTCTAAAGTTTCTTGAATTTCTAATTTGCTAGCTGGCATTGTTGCTCTATCTTCAAGTGAGAACATAGAAACTTTACTAGCACCGAATCTTTTTGCAGTTCTTGCGCAGTCTACTGCGACGTTTCCGCCACCGACAACTACAACATCACCTTCTAAATGTTGATCGTGATTTTCGCTAGCATTATGTAAGAAGTTGACAGCGATATCTACACCATTTGCATCTTCTCCGCTAATTCCAGGAAGTCTTCCTCCTTGACAACCAATTGCAATATAGAAAGCTTTATAACCTTGTGCTCTTAATTCATCTAAAGTGACATCTTTTCCGACTTCAACTCCAGTTTTAATTTCAACACCAAGTTCTCTAATGACATCAATTTCAGCTTCGACGACATCTTTTTCAAGTTTATATGATGGAATACCATAAGTTAACATACCACCACATTTTTTGTTCTTTTCAAAAATTGTTGGTTTATAACCTTTTGTAGCAAGGTAGTAAGCACATGATAATCCAGCAGGACCACCACCGATAATAGCAATTTTTTCTTCCCAATGATCAAGTCTATTACTTGCGATAACAACTTCAGGAATATAACGTGTTTCAGCTTTTAAATCTTGTTCAGCTAAGAATTTCTTAACTGCGTCAATTGAAACAGCTTTATCGATATTTCCACGAGTACAAGCTTCTTCACAACGTTTATTACAAATTCTTCCGCAGATTGCTGGTAATGGGTTATCTTTTTTTATTAATGCTAATGCATCTCTATATCTTCCTTCAGCAGCAAGTTTTAAATAACCTTGAACAGCTACGTGAGCAGGACATGCAGTTTTACATGGTGAAGTTCCTGTTTCATAACAATTGATTCTATTGTTATCACGGTAGTTTTCATCGTATTTATCTCTACCCCAACTCATATTGTCAGGTAATTCATGTTTTGGATATTTAACTTGTGAACCATCTTTTTTACATAATTTTTGACCAAGTTTAACAGCACCTGCTGGACAGTATTCAACACATTTACCACAAGCGACACATTTAGCTGGATCAACATGAGCTGTATATGCACTTCTTGACATATTTGGAGTATTAAATAATTGAGAAGTTCTTAAAGCGTTACAAATATTTACGTTACAGTTACAAATACCAAAAATCTTATTTTCACCATCAATATTTGTTATTTGGTGAACAAATCCATTATCTTCAGCAATTTTTAAAATTCTCATTGCTTCTTCATAACTTATATCGTGACCTTTACCAGTTTCACGGCAATAATCAGCAAAATCACCAACACCGATACACCAGTTATATTGATCATCAGCACAGCCATCATTTAAAACAGCACGTGAAGCTCTACAAGAACATTGACCAACACCAATATGTCCTTCGTACTTCTTTAACCAATATGATAAATGTTCTAAATCGACAGATTTATTTTCCATTGAAATAGCTTTTTCAACAGGGATGACATGCATTCCAACACCAGCTCCTCCTGGAGGAACAAGTTGAGTAATTCCATCAAGTGGAATAAATGTCATTCTTTCAAAGAAAGATGCTACAGTTGGATGTTCTCTTAATCTTGGGTTATCCATTTTCTTTCCATCAGGAGTAATAAACATTTCTTCCATATTGAATAATTCAGCACTTCCTGGAACGAATAATGGTAATACATATCTTCTTTCACCTAAAGGTGCAGTTCTTCCATTATGGTCATAATGATAACCATAATCATATTCTAAAAGGCCAATATATGCCATTTCATCTAATAATTTTTGGAACTTTTCTTTATCCTTTGCTTTTTCTTTATTCATCTTGCAAAGTTGTTCGAATGTATAGTGATGTCTCAATTTCATTGTTAATGCGACATCAGCCATATCATCGCTTACGATATCAGCAAGTCCCCAGTATTCTGGATCTTCTACTTTGATTCCGCCTAATTTATGAGCGGCAACGTCAGTAATCTTCTTTCCTAATTTTACGATTTTTTCATTTGGTACCTTATCACTCATATGTGGAGGTACAACTGCTTTTGACATTTCTGGCATATTTATTCTCCTTTAAATTTAATTATTTCATTTCTTAACCAAGAAGCAAACTCTTCAATTCCTTCACCTGTTTTAGCGGATATTGGAATTATTACAGCATCTTTATTTCTCATTTTTATATTTTCTTTAGCTTTTTCTAAAGAGAAATCAAAGTAAGGCGCTACATCCATTTTATTGATCAAGAACAATTGACATACTTGATACATTAAAGGATATTTAAGAGGTTTATCATCACCTTCTGGAACACTTAAGATATTGATATTTTTAAATGCTCCTGTATCGAATTCTGCAGGACATACAAGATTTCCAACATTTTCAATAATAATTAAGTCTAAATCTTTAGTTTCTAACGATTCTATTCCTTGTAGTGTCATATCAGCAGTTAAGTGACACATACCTCCAGTATGAAGTTGAATCGCTTCAACTTTACCTAATTTTGAAATCGTTTCAGCATCTACAGCACTATCGATATCAGCCTCCATAACAGCAATTTTAAATTCATCTTGAAGGAGAGCTAAAGTTTTACATAATGTTGTTGTCTTACCACTACCTGGAGAAGACATTAAATTTAACAATAATGTTTTTTTCTTTTTTAAACTTTCTCTAAGTTTACTAGCTTCATCCTCGTTAGATTTAAAAATATTTTCTTTTATTTCAATAATTCTAACTTGGTCCATATTTTTTTCCTCATTAACAATAAAATTTTACTAAATTTATAGCCTAAAAAAAAGTAAAATTTTACTTATTTAGCAAGTTAGAATACGCTAACTATCGACATTTTCAAACTTTTTTATCTATTTGTTTTTATTTTCTTCTTTTTGAGTATCATACTCATCTAAATAATTATGGTAAACACCATTTTTCTTATAACCAAGGCACATATCTAATGTGACATTATCAGCGCTTTTAAATATATTTTTTTCCACTTGATCATTATAATTTTTCATTAAATTTTTAATAAGCATCTTTGTTGCAGCTCTTTGAGAACCTCCGCCACCATTATCGCAAATCGCACAGTTTTCAGTGAATCTACAAGCACATTGAATAAATTGTAAATTATGATAATTTTTAAAAGCGATAATATCTTTTTCTCTTATTAGATACATTGGTCTAATTAGTTCCATACCATTATAATTTGCGCTTTTTAATTTAGGTAACATCGTTTGAAAAGATCCTGAATTTAATAAATTCATTAATGTTGTTTCGATAACATCATCATAATGATGTCCTAAAGCTATTTTGTTGCATCCATATTTTTTTGCTAAATTATAAAGAGCGCCTCTTCTCATCTTCGCACATAAAAAACATGGAGATTTTGTTTGAGAGTTAGCAATTTCAAAAATATTTGTTTCTTCGATTACAGCAGGTATTTTTAAAATTTCTAGATTATTTTTAATAGTTTGAAGATTTATATCGTTATATCCTGGATTCATAACTAAATACGTAGCTTTAAAATTGTAACCTGGATGTTTTTCAAGTTGCATAAAAAGACGAGCCATAACCATAGAATCTTTACCACCGCTTATACAAACACAAATTCTATCTCCATCTTCAATTAATTTATATTTATTGATAGCAGCGACAAATTTAGACCATAACTTATTTTTAAATTTTCTTGTTATCGATTGCTCATAAACATCACTTTCCATTTAAATAATCCTCCAACACTTTTATAAATTCATCAATTTCTTCTTTTTTAACTAATTCAGATAAAGAAATTCTAAAACTAGATAACGCTCTTTTTTTGTCCTTATAAATAGACATAATAATTTTAGAAGGTGTATTTTTAATCGAGCACGCTGATTTTTGAGATATACAAATATCATGATTAGAAAAATAAGCCACACTATCCTTAGCAAATTTATTTTTAATTGAAATATTAACAATATAAGGATTTGAAAAAGAGTTAATTTCTATATTTTTATTATCTTTTATTTTAGATAATAAATATTCATTAATGGATTTTACATAGTTATAATTTTCTTCCATCTTTAAATATGCTAACTCTAAAGATTTTTCAATACTTCCAATTAAGCCAATTGGAACGCTTCCACTACGATATATTGAAGAGCTTTCTCCTCCTGAAATTAACGGTTTTAAAATCGTTTTTTTCTTTTTAACTAGAACACCTGTTCCTATTAATCCACCAAATTTATGAGGTGTAAAAGAAACTAATTCACAACAAGAAAAATCAACATTAATCTTTCCTATTGCTTGAGTAGCATCAACTAAAAAATGAGCATTTTTAGAATGCGAAACAATTTCAGACACTTTCTTATAATCGTGAATAAATCCAGTTTCACCATCTACTAAAATTAAACATACTAAAATAACATTATCATTTAATTTAGATTTTAAATCTTCAAAATCTATCTCTCCAGTTTCTAAAGTTTCGATAAATTCGATATTATAACCCAATTCTTTCAAATAGCCTAAAGTTCCATTAACTGAACTGTGTTCATGTTCACTTACTAAAATAGTTTTACCAAATCCTGAATAAGAACCAACAATACCTTTAATCGCTAAATTATTGCTTTCAGTAGCACTGCTTGTATAAACAAGTTCAAAAGTATCATCTAATCCTAAAATATTTTTAATGTGATTATCGATTTCAATAAATTTTTCTTTAGTTTTTATTCCTTCTTTATGAGATGAATTATAATTTCCAAAATAATTCAATTCTAAAAAAGTAAGGTAATCTAATACTTCTTTTTTTGTAGGATAATTTGCAGCATAATCTAAATAAATCATATTTATTTTAATTCTTCTCTTGCAACTTCTTTTGTTAAATCTTTTACGACTTCACTAGCTATCAATAATCCACAAGCTGTAGGAACAAATGCGTTACTTCCAGGGATATCTCTTCTTTCATAACATTTTCTTGTTCCACTAGGACAAATACAATGACTTCTACATGAAATTGTAGGATCTTCAAGAGGTCTAAGTGGCTTTTCATTTGAATACGCTACTTTTAATTTCTTAACATGTCTTTTTTTAAGTTCGTGTCTCATTACTTTCGCTAATGGATCCATTTCTGTTTTATAAATATCTGCAATTTTAAAAGCCATAGGATTTACTTTATTTCCTGCTCCCATCGATGAAATAATAGGTACATTAGCTTCTTGAGCTTTTAAAATTATAGAGATTTTAGCGGTTACTGTATCGATTGCATCAACTATATAATCGTATTGTGAAAAATCGAATTGATCCGCATTGCTTGGTAAATAAAAACATTGATAAGTTTCAACCTTTGCTAAAGGATTGATGCTTAAAATTCTAGCTTTCATTACGTCTACTTTATATTTACCAACATTTTCAACAGTTGCAAGTATTTGTCTATTGCAGTTAGTTAAACAAATTTTATCATCATCAACTAAAGTAAAGTGGCCTACCCCACTTCTAGCTAACGCTTCAACAACATATCCCCCAACTCCACCAATTCCGAATACACAAACATGACTATGGCGTAATTTTTCCATAGCATCTTTTCCATAAATTAATTGAGTTCTTGAAAATTGATTTAACATACTTTTACCTTATAAAAACATTATAAAACTTTATCATTTTATCGATTTATTTTCTATATATTTATCTTGTTATTTGCTTATATTATAAAATTTTTCTACTTCTTCTTTAATATCGTCAGCTTTTTTAATAACTTTATAATTACTCCAAGCGTTTATAAATAAATCTTCGTAAGTTTTATATTTAAATCTTTTATCTATTAATAAAACCATGCCCTTATCATCTTTTGTTCTTATTACTCTTCCAACAGCTTGAGTTACTTTATTTAAACCGACGTTTAAATAAGAATATTCGTAACCATTTAGTCCTAAAGAATCAAAATAATCTTTTTTTAAATTATTTTCAAAAGATACGGTAGGAAGTCCAATTCCGATAACAACTACTCCTATCAATCTATCCCCAACTAAATCAATACCTTCAGAAAAACTTCCACCCAAAACACAAACACCTACATTAGTAATTGATGTATTTTCAATAAAGTTATCTAAAAATTCTTCTTTTGATTCGCTAAGCATATTCTTATCTTGATAAAAAATATTGATACCATCTATATTTAATGAATTTTTCAATAAATTTAAGTATTCAAAAGATGGAGCAAAAATCATGTAATTTCCAACCTTAGAAGTAATAAAGATTTCAATTTCTTTTTTTACTTTATCTAAAGTCGACATTCTATCTTTATATAATAAAGAAGTATAAGGATCTAGAAGTACTTTAAAATTTTCTTTTTTAAAAGGTGAAGGAATAGTATAAGTTAAACAATTATCCCTACCTAAAATTCTATTAGTATAATAATTTAAAGGAGAGAGAGTAGCACTAAAAAATACACTACCTAAAAATGTAAATACTCTATTTTTAATCAAACTAGAAAAATCTAAGCAATATATACAAATCACTACATCTTCTTTATTCTTAGATATAAATAATTTATATTTATCTTTATTTTCATCATAAGTATCATAAATTAATATAAATCTATAAATTTCTCGATTAAAATCATCTAATTTCTCAAATTTAGTTCTTTTATGTTTTCTTAAATATTCCTTAATTTCAAGATCGTAATGCTTCAATTTTTCAATAAAACCTTCTTCAAAATCTTCTAATATATAATTATTCTTTTCTCCAAAGTCGAAATTATCAATATTGATAAAATATTCTTTAAGCTTCTCAACTATTTTCGTGATCTTTTTATTTTTAATTTTGCTTAAAGTTTTTAACGAATTTAAAAAAGAAGATACCGATAAAGATGCAGTAAACATATTTGTACCCCTATCGATTAGGTTATGAGATTCATCTACAAGCAATAATTTTCTATATTCTTTATCAGGATTGAGAAAATACCTTTTAAAAGATGCGATTGGATCGAAAATATAGTTATAATCACAAATTATAACATCACTATAATTTGTTAAATCCAATGATAGTTCAAAAGGGCATATCTGATTTTTTCTTGCTATAGCTTTTATTGTTCTTTCATCAAAAATATAATTATCTCCACCTAAAGCTTCTTTTAATATATCTTTTAATTTTGTGTAATAATCTTTAGCAAAAGGGCACTCATCAATATTGCATTCTCTTTTTTTATTTTTATTGATACACATCTTCTCTTTTGCAATTACTTCGGTGGTTATTAATTTTACACCACTATTTAAAAAGATATTCATAGCCTTTTTAGCACTACTAAATCCACTATTTTTTGGTGTTGTATAAAATATTTTATCAATATTATTGTCTTTAATTTCTTTTATAGCACCATATAAAGAAGAAATTGTTTTTCCGCTTCCTGTACTAGCTTCAATAAATACTGAATCTTTTGATTCAATGCTTTTTCTTATAGATTTTATTAAAATTTCTTGTCCGTTTCTTAACTCTTTAAAAGGGAAATTTAGATTTTTTAAAGATTCATCCCTTTCAACTCTTTTTAATTCAAAAATATCTAAATATCTAACATAATCATACAAATATTCATAAACATTTTGCTTTAAATCATCAAAATCATAGTAAAAATCCTTCTTTAGTACATCTTTCTTTGTTTGCGATAAATAAGTTAAAACAATGTTTATTTCATCTAAATCATGATCTAAAGAATAAATTAAAGCGTAAATTTCAGCTTGTGCTAAATGCCATCTAAAATTTTCTTCATGAAACTTTTCTAAAGAAGTATTACACGTCTTAATTTCTTCAATATAAATTTTATTATTTTCCTTTATAACACCATCGCATCTTCCGTCGATATTTAAAAGGTAATCTCCTACAAAAAATTGCCCTTTTAAATAAACTTCTTTTGTATATTTTGCACCTTGTCTATCTTGATAATATTTATGAAGTCTAGTTCCTTCTAACATAGTCGCAGTATTAAAAACACGATCATCAATATCACCGCTTCTAAATAAAAAA
The DNA here is from genome assembly GCA_963619035.1 of Lachnospiraceae bacterium GAM79. Taxonomy (GTDB): domain Bacteria; phylum Bacillota_I; class Bacilli_A; order RFN20; family CAG-826; genus Onthovivens. The sequence goes on along the minus strand of CAVEUC010000051.1, from coordinate 1,302 downwards.
TCAACTACTTGATGGACACTTAAATTTAAAATTTTCATTAACTTTTTAGTTTAATTTATCCCCGCTTTTAAATGTGCTCATATTTCCATTATAAAAATCTTTAAATCTTAAAATCTTCTTACCAGGTCTTTGAATTTCTTCAACTTTTACGGAACCAGTTTTACAAGCGATTAAGAAAGAATTTTTATCATATTTTATAACGGTTGAAGGCTCACCACTTTCACTACATAAACTCGCCTTTAAAATTTTAACTTTTTCATTATTAAATACAAAATAGCAGCCAGGTTCATAGCTTAATGCTCTAATTTTATTATTAATTACTTCATTACTAAAATTAATAAAATCTATTAATTCATCCTCTTTTTTAATCTTTTTAGTAAAAGTAACTTCGTTTTCGTTTTGTTCTACTCCACATTCGTTATGATTGATCACCTTATCAATTCCTTCTATAAAGCAATCTAGAGCTGCTACCTTTAATTTTTCAACTAATGATGTGTAGTTATCATCTGAAATTATAGGAACAATAACTTTATAAAACATTTTTCCAGCATCCATTTTATCAACCATTTCCATTAAAGTGATCCCGCTTTCTTTATCACCATTTAATAAACTATATTGAATTGGCGCTGCTCCTCTATATTTAGGTAATAATGAACCATGGAGATTATAACAACCATATTTAGCCATTTTTAAAACTTCACTAGGTACTAATTGTCCATAAGCTAATGTTAAAATAATATCTATTTTTAAATCTTTTAAAAATGAATAATCATCCTTTAATTTAATAGGTTGAAAAACTTTAATTCCATTCTCAATAGCAACCTTTTTACAAGGAGAAGGAGTTAAAATATTTTTTCTTCCAACTGGTTTATCAATTTGCGTTACTAACGCTACAATATTATAACCTTGTTGAATAAGATTCTTTAAAACGTAACTTGAAATATCAGGAGTTCCAAAATATACAATATTTAATTTTTTAATGTCAATCATAATTAAATTATAATTCAATTTCTTTCTATTTTATATTTATTTATAAAATGTGTATTAAAACAAGCTACAAAGGATTAGATAAATCATCTCAATTGTACTATTTTTTATATTTTCATTAATATTTAAAAAATTATAAAAATATTTTCTTAAATAATTTTTTGTATAGTCTTTATCTTCATATATAAAATCAGTATAAGTAAATGCATATTTATCATTAATAAAAATTGTATCCAACAATTTTTTATAAGAATTTTTTAATGTTTCTACATTGTTAGAAAATAAAACAATATTAGATTTATATTTTTCATTAAT
>CAVEUC010000050.1:0-19275 GCA_963619035.1 Lachnospiraceae bacterium GAM79 | reverse complement strand
ATCTAATTCATCTATTTTTTTATTCTTTAATTTTTCTTCTTTAATATTTAATTCATTTTCTTTAACTTTTAACTCTTCTTCTTTTTGTTTTAGATTATTTTTCAATTCACTAAGTTTAGTTTCTAATTCTTTTAAATCGATTTCTTTATTTTCAATTTTTCTAATTCTAACTTCTTCTTTTGTTAAATATTTTTTATTATAAATATTAATTGCATCACTGATTATAGAAGAATCTAAACCATATTTTTTAGCAATTAAAAATCCGTAAGATTTTCCACCAATTCCAAACATTAACTTAAATGTTGATTGTATTTTTTTCTCGTTAAAAATAAATGAAGCATTAATAATATTTTCGTTACTCAATCCAAATTTTTTAACTCCATCATAATGAGATGTAATTAACGAAAAACATTCTTTATTCAATAAATATTTTGCTACAGCAATAGCTAAACTTTCTCCCTCTTTTGGATCGGTTCCATTACCGATTTCATCAATAACTACTAAATCTTTACTAGAAAGATACTTAAATATAACTGCTAAACTACTTATATGTCCAGAGAACGTAGATAAGTTACTTTCAATTGATTGACTATCTCCAATATCAATATATATATGATTAAAGATAGAAATCTCACTATCTGGACTACAATTTATAGGTAGGGCCATCTTTTCTAAATAAGATAAAATAGCTACAGTTTTTAACGCTATAGTTTTTCCACCAGCGTTAGGTCCACTAATTATCATTTGAATATGATTTTTATCCATTATAAAATCATTCCCTACCACTACTTTTTTATCTATTAAAGGATGCTTTGCATCTAGTAATTTTATAATTTTGCTTCTTGAAGGAAGGATGATATTAGCACCTACTTCTTCTTTATATTTTATCTTAGCTGATAATAAATCTAACTCCCCAATCGCGTTATTATTCTTTTTAAAAACATCTTCTAAGGATAAAAATTTAATAGTCAAATCTCTTAAAATTCTAGATATTTCTAAACTCTCTTCTAATTCGATAATATGAATTTCATTTTCTATATCCACTACTTCAAACGGAGTTATAAAAGTAGTTAATCCACTATCTGAAATATCTTTTACAATACCTTTAACAAAAGATTTATAAGAAGAAGATATAGCAAGACAATAACTTCCACCTTTTAAAGTGAAGTTATTTTGAGATAAAAATTCACTATATTTAGATAAAGATTCTCTAATTTGTTTATGTAAATCGCTATTTAGACGGTATTTTTTGTTTCTAATTTCATTTAATTTTTTACTAGCATCATCTTTAATCAATCCATCTTTTCCAATAACATTATTTATTAAATTATAAAAATCATTAGGTGAAGAAAAATCTTTAATTAAAGGCATTAAATAATTAAATTCAAACTTATTTTTAAAGAAAAATTTATTTAAATCAGCAATATTTTCAATTTCTTCTTTAATTTTAACAAGATCCTCTTCAGATAATATATCTCCTTTTTTAACTTTAGATAATAAAGGAAATAAATCTAAAGTAGAATAAATTGGTAAATCACCATATTTAAAAACATATTCATCAAATTCTTTAAGTTTATTTAAAGAAGAATTAACAATATCAAAATCTTTATTAGCTTCTAAATTATTTAATAAATACTTTCCCTTATAAGTTTTGATATACTTATCAATCTTTTTAATTATTTCATCTATTTCTAATATCTTATAAGCTTTATCCATTCTTTTTAACCTTTAAATCTTGTAATAAATTTAATTTATGTCTTGATATAAAATTACTTAAAAAATACATATTAATATTTAAAAAATCATCAGGAGAATGCGCATCTACTCCTATTACAATATCGTTATTATATTCTTTTGCAACCTTAAAAAAATAATGGTTAGGATAAGGTTCAGTTCCGTTAATTATCGAATTAAAATCAGTAAAGCGAATTCCACCTAGATTAACTTCTAGTGGAGTATTGTATTCTTTAGCAACTTTACAAATATCTATAGCAATTTCACTAATATAATTTTTATCAGTCAAACCAATAGAATAAATATCAGGATGAGCAACATATAAAAAATATCCAGTCTTTATTGCTTTTATCACTGTCTCTTTGTATTTATTAATATTTTCTTTATTATCTAAATCATAAAAATAAGAGTGAAATTTATTATCGATATAATATCCATGTTGTCCTAAAATAAGATAATCTATTCCGTTATTCAATAATTCTTTATAATAAGAATCATATTCTTCATAATATTCGATTTCTAATCCACAATATATGGTAATTTTATCTTTATATTTTTCTTTTAAATAATTTATTGAATTTATATAATCATTTAATAAGCAATAATCCATTCTCATGCCTTCATGATGAATATCTTTAAATGGAGCGTGATCTGAAAAGCCTAAAACATTTAATCCTAGTTCTATTGCTTTTAATACATATTCTTCATCTTCTCCATAAGCGTGACCACATCTTGATGTATGCGTGTGAAAGTTGTAATCAATTAAATAATTCATAACTTTTATATTTTATCATAAAATAAATCTTATTTTCATATTAAAGCTCTTATTCTAAACTAATTTGGTACCTAACAAAAATAAAATAGAAAAATTTAAAAGATAATGATAAAATATATATGTGATAACAATAAAAATAACTCAAAAAACATTAGATGATATAATTTTAAAATACCAAAATTTTATAACAGATAGAGATATTGGTTATATTCTTTATGTAATCAAAGCTGATGATAATATTTTTACTATCTACTCAAATAAAAAAGGTAATTATTATAAGATGACTATTCAAGGTCAAGATCCTATGAGTGTAGCAAAGCTTTATTCAATGGATGAAAAAATAATGCCTAAGAAACAAAAAATAATGAAGGAATCTCCTTATTTTATCGATGTTGACCAACAAATCGGAAGCGATGAAGTTGGCACTGGTGATTTTTTAGCTCCGATCGTTGTTTGTGCAGTTTATGTTGATCATGAAACTATGAAGCTTATTCAACAGTACAATATTACTGATAGTAAAAAATTAACAGATGAAAAGATTCTTCAAATTGTTCCTTTGCTTATTAAAAAAGTCCACTACGTCGCTAAAGTATTAGAAAATGATAGATATAATAACGCTTATGAAAAAGGATTTAACATCAATAAAATAAAAGCGATATTACACAACTATTGTCTTTTTGAATTACATAAAAAATGTCCTTATGTAGAAAATGTTTACATGGATCAATTTGTAAACGGAGAAACTTATTATTCTTATTTAAGTTCTACTTCAAAAGTTGAAAAAAATATAATATTTAAAGAAAAAGGTGAAACTTATTTCCCTAGTGTTGCTTTAGCTAGTTGTATCGCTAGATATTTATTTTTAGAAAATATGTCTTTTAAAGAAAGTAAACTAGGAAAAAAAATTCCTTTAGGAGCAGGTAAAAATACAATCGATTTCGGTGTTGAATTCATTAAAAAATATGGAAAAGACGAATTTAAAAAGTTAGCAAAATTAAATTTTGCTAACTATAATGAAATTTTAAAATTAATTTAATTTTTCTATAACTTCTTTAAAATAATCTGGTAATGGCACTTCTAATGTCATTACTTTTTTTGTTCTTGGATGAGTGAATGTTAATTTATAAGCATGTAATAATTGACCATTATTATATATTTTTTCACTTCCTCCATAAAGTGCATCTCCAACGATTGGATGATGAATATTAGACATATGAACTCTAATTTGATGAGTTCTTCCTGTTTCAAGTTTACATTCAATTAATGTGTAATCATTAAATCTTTTAATTACATTAAAGTGAGTTATAGCATCTTTTCCATCAACTGTATCGATACACATCTTCAATCTATTTTTCTTATCTCTTCCAATAGGTCCGATAACTTTTCCACTATCTTTTTCAATAACTCCATCAACAAGAGCGATATATTCTCTATGCATTGAGTGATCCTTCAATTGCTTAGCGATTTCGATATGAGAATAATCATTTTTACATATTAAAAGCAATCCGCTTGTATCTTTATCGATTCTATGAACAATCCCCACTCTTAAAGCACCATTGATTGTAGATAATTCTTTTTTAGTGTAAATCAAGGCATTGACTAAAGTATCATCACTATGACCACCTCCTGGATGTACTACTAATCCTTTAGGTTTATTGATAACTAAAATATCTTCATCTTCATAAACGATATCAAGCTTATATTCATAAGGTTTTAATGTTGATGTAGAATCTTTAAAATTACACTCAATAACGTCATTTTCTTTAACTTTATAACTTGGTGAAACTTCTTTTCCATTAACTAAAACTTCACCATTTTTTATCATATTAGAAAAGTAAGCTCTACTATAATCTTCATTAAGTAAAGGTAAAACTTTATCAATTCTTAAAGTTTCATGTTTTGCTTCAATAATATATTTAATTTGAGTTTCCATCTTTTTCTTTTTCTATTCTTTCTTTAATTTTCTTATTTTTATCTATTTCTTCTTTAATAAAAGAATAAATATAATAAATTAAAAGTGCAAAAATAGCCACGACCAATATTGAATCCGCAACATTAAAAATACCAAAATTTTTCCACCAACCTTGAATGCTTAAAAAATCGACAACACTACCTTCAGCTCTATTAAAAAAGAAAGTTCTATCGATTAAATTTCCAACATCTCCAGCTACTATAAAAGCTAAAATAGTCCATAGTCCAGGTTTAATTTCTTTTCTTTTAATTGCTAAATAAATAAAATATCCGATAATTCCTAACGCTACAACCCAAGAGATAATTACAAGTAAAATTCTAGTGAAAATATTATTTCCACCCATTCCCCAAGCTGCACCTTTATTGTAAGTTAAACAAAATGTTAAAAAAGTGTCACCTAAAAATGGTTTAACTTCACCGATAGTTAAATATTTAACAGCAAAATATTTAGTGATTTGATCAAATAGAGTAAAGCAAACGATTATAAGTACGTAAGTTACTACTAAAATTATATTTCTTTTAGTAAAAAATTTTTCTTTTACTTTGTTATCGCTTTGTGGCATCTTTGACATAAATGCTCTTCTCCTTCAGTGATAATTTCTTCTTCATCTTTATAATTCCAACATCTATCGCATTTTACGCCTTCATTCTTAATTACTTTAGATATAGAATATTTTCCTTGAACACCTTCAACATCATCTTTAAATACAACTTTACTTACGATAAATAATCTTTCAATTTCAACATGAGGATATTTTAAAATTACTTCTTTAACATCTTCATTTGTAATTTTTAATTCAACAGTTGCTTGAAGACTACTTCCGATAAGTCCGCTTGCTCTAGCTTCTTCAAGAGATTTTAATACATCTGCTCTTAATTCTTTTACTAAATTAAATTCATTTAATAATGATTTATCAAAATTGTTGCTCTTTGTTGGGTAGCTATAATATTGAACATTATCTTTAGTTTTTAAAGGATAATTTTGATTTACTTCATCCATTGTAAATGGAAGAATTGGGTTTAACATTCTCATTAAAGTAAATGTAACTTCATTTAAAACAGTTTGAACTTGTCTTCTTCTTAATGAATCTTTACTTTCACAATATAAAATATCTTTTGTGATATCTAAATAGAAACTTGATAAATCATCGCTCATGAATTTTAAAATTTCGTTGGTTGCATTGATAAAGTTAAATTCATCCATATAATCTATTACTTTATTTTTAACTTCTTCGAGTCTAGCAAGAATATATAAATCTACTTTTTCAAATGTATCCACTTTATCTTCTTCTTTGAAAGTAGAATCTTTACCATTGCTTAAATTACCAAGTAAAAATCTGAATGTATTTCTAATTTTTCTATATTGATCACTTATTGTTTTTACGATTCCTTCGCTAATTCTAGCATCTTGTTGATAATCGACTAAGCTTGCCCAAAGTCTACAAACATCAGCACCATAAACATTGATAATCTTTAATGGATCAACACCATTTCCTTTAGATTTTGACATCTTTTCCCAATGTTCATCCATGACAAAACCATGGCTTACAACATTTTTATAAGGTGCAACACCATTACAAGCTAAACTTAAAATAAGGCTCGAATTGAACCAACCTCTATATTGGTCACTTCCTTCTAAATATAAATCTGCTGGATATTTAAGCCCTCTTTCATTTAAAACTCCGTTCCAGCTTGAACCACTATCAAACCAAACATCCATAATATCTTTTTCTTTTTTAAAGATTCCGTTTGGTGAATGTTCGTTTTTATATCCTTCTGGTAAAAGTTCAGTTTCACTTAATTTATACCAAATATTGCTTCCATTTTCTCTAATTAATTTTTCAATATGATCAAAAACTTCTTTTTCAATAATTGGAGTTCCATCTTCACAATAGATAATTGGAATTGGTACACCCCAAGCTCTTTGTCTAGAAATACACCAATCAGCTCTATCTTTAATCATGTTAATCATTCTAGTTTCACCCCATTTTGGAGTCCAATTAACTTTTTTAATTTCTTCGATTAATTCATTTCTAATTGGTTCAATTGAACAGAACCATTGAGGAGTAGCTCTAAAAATAACAGGTTTATGTGTTCTCCAATCGTGAGGATAAGAGTGAACAATATCTTCCTCTTTTAATAACGAACCGTTTTCTTCTAATATTTTTAAAACTTCTAAATTAGCATCTTCGTAGAATAAACCAGCTAATCTAGGTCCAGTTTCTTCTGTTAATTTACCATGTTCATCAACTGGACAGAATGGTTTTATTCCATATTTTAAACATACATTAAAGTCATCAACACCATGTCCTGGAGCGATATGAACTAATCCAGTTCCTGAATCACTAGTGACATAGTCTCCTAAAATAAGTTGAGAATCTCTATCTAAGAATGGATGATAAGCGCTCATTCCTTCTAATTCGCTTCCTAAAAATTCTTTAACTAATTCACATTCTTCAAAGCCTAATTTTTCACAAAGTTTATCTTTTAATTCGATTAAGAAAATAAAATTACCTTTATTCGTTTTAAATAATCCATATTTAAATTTTGGGTTTGCACAAATTGCTAAATTTGATGGAAGTGTCCATGGAGTTGTAGTCCAAATAATAAATTTTGTATCTTCTGGTACTAAACCTTTAGTTTCTTTAGCTTTAAAAGAGACGTAAATTGTATAAGCTTTAACATCGTAATATTCAATCTCAGCTTCAGCTAAAGCAGATTCGCTACTTGGAGACCAATAAACTGGTTTAAGACCTTTATAAATTAATCCTTTTAAAGCCATATCACTAAAAGCGTGAATTTCTCTAGCTTCGAATTCAGGTAATAAAGTTAAATAAGGATGATCGTAATCCCCTAAACAACCAAGTCTTTTAATATCAGCTTTTTGTCTTTCAACTTGAGTATAAGCGTACTCTTTACATTTTTCTCTAAATTCATCAATAGGAGTAGTTTTTCTATTAACACCACTTTTTGTAACCATATTTTCAATTGGTAATCCATGAGTATCCCAACCAAAAATAAATGGAGTTTCATATCCAGACATATTTTTATATCTAACGACGAAATCTTTTAAAATTCTATTTAACATATGTCCACAATGCATCGCACCATTAGCATATGGAGGACCATCATGAAGCATATATTCTCCTAATTCTTTTCCTTCGTTCATTTTAAAATAAACTTCATCTTTATACCATTTTTCTACTAAAACAGGTTCTTTTTTGTTCAAATTACCTCTCATTTCAAAATTGGTATTCATCATAAGTAAAGTGTCTTTTAATTCCATAATCATCTCCTTAAAAAATAAAAAAATCCTTAGAAATTCTAAGGACGCTATTGACGTGGTACCACCTTAGTTATTAAAGCATAACTTTAATCACTCATTTTATATAGTTTTTAAAAATAAAAGTGATACCTTTTAAAACTTAATAAGCATTTTCACCAAACATGCTCTCTCTAAAATTTACATTCTAAAAGACTTGTCTTTTAATAAAAATATTATAATTTCTTTTTTATTATTAAGCAAATTAAATTCTCTATTTATTATATAAATAGGTGTATAAAACGATACTTAAAGCAATAGAAACATTATAAGAATCAATATTATTAATAGGAATGATTATTTTTTCATTTGATATATCAATCAACTCTTGTTTTATTCCATTTCCTTCGTTACCAAATATAAATATAATTTTATCTTTCTTTTTTAATTCGTTTAAATATATCGAATCTTTATTTAATGTTGTAGAAACAATACTATAACCTTCATTTTTTAATTTAATTAATTCTTCTTTATTACTAATTTTTGTATTCATATAAAACAAAGCACCTTGAGAAGCTTGTATGGTTTTTTGATTGTATTTTGAAACTGAATCCTCACTTATTAAAATATTTTTAATATTCATACCTAAACATGTTCTTAATATAGTGCCTAAATTACCAGGATCTTGAATATTGTCTAAATAAACTAAAGTATTTTCGTAATTAAAATCGTCTTCTTTTATATTACATATCCCAATAACTCTTGCACTAGATTTACCACTGCTTAATTTTTTCATTATCTCTTCATTAACGATATATTGATCAAAATCTTTATATTCCTCTAATTCTTTTAATGTAAAAATAGCAATAAGTCTATCTTTAGCCATCGAAAGTAAATGGTCACCTTCTATTAAAAATTTATTATTTTCTCTTATACCTTTACTATTTTTTAAAGAATAAGCATCTTTTATAATTTTATTTTGTAAAGAATTAATATATTTAATCATTTTAAAATACCTCTTTTTAATTTCTTATCTAATTCATAATAATTTGGACAATATTTTAGTACACAGTGGTAAAAACCTTTTTGATGGTTTCTATGAAATTCATGAGATAGTTCATGGACTATTAAAGAATCGATTATATCTTTACTATAATGAATCATAATCACATTAATCATTATATTATGAGTTGATGATGAATTAGAACCAAATCTCGTCTTAGCTTTTCTTAAAGTTAAAGAATATGGTTTAGTTACATTCATTATATTCTCATAATATCTAATTCTAGATAGAAAATAATCATAGTATTCTTTTTTCATATTTTTATAAAAATTATTTTCATCTTTATAAAGATAATAATGACCATTAATCATTATAAACCCTTCATTAAATTCAACTAGTTCTCCAAAAATATAAACACCATTATTTAAAAAATATGTGCTCTTCTTCTCCTTTTTTAATAATTTAGGGGCAAATTTTTCTAATTCTTTTAATAATTTAGCATCGCTTACCATTTTAGAAGCAGAAACATAATATTTACCATCTTTAAATCTAAAATAAATATTCTTTTGAAACATTTTATTTTTAGTAATGATTACAGGATACTTTTTACCATTTAATTCAATTTCAAATTCTTTTTTTACATTCATATAGAAATATTATAAAGATTTATTTATAATATTCAAAGTCAGGAATTATTATGGAAACGATTATTGTAAGTGCATGTTTATTAGGTGAAAATACAAAATATAACGGCGGGAATAACTATAACAAAAAAATCGAAGAGATTAAAAAGAAATTCGATATTATACCAGTCTGTCCAGAATGTTTAGGTGGTCTTAAAACTCCTAGACCTGCTAGTGAAATTAAAGGCGACTTTGTTTTTAATTCTAAAGGAAAAGATGTTACAAATAACTTTAATGAAGGTGCTATAAAAGTTAAAAATGCTGCTATTTATATGCGTGTTAAAAAAGCTATTTTAATGGATAGAAGCCCTTCTTGTGGTGTTCACGAAGTATATAACGGTTATTTTGTGAATAAATTAACAAGTGGAGAAGGTATCACCACTAAATTATTAAAAAAACACGGCATCGAATGTTATACAATCGATGAATTTTACGATTTATTTATAAATGAAAGCAAAGAAGATCAACAATAAAAAATTAATTTTTCATATTGTTACAACAAGTGTCAACGCTGCTATTATTTTTGTGTTGACTTTTTTTGTTAAAATTCCATATGCAAATGGAGCTGGTTATTTTAATTTTAGTGATGCTTTAATATTATTTTCCACTGCTTTTTTCTCTCCAATTGAAGGAATTATCGGAGGAATAATAGGAACTTGCATTGCCGATATTCTTAGTGGATATAGTGCTTTTGCTCCTTTTACTGCTCTTGCAAAAGGTTTAGAAGCCTTATTATTTTATGTTCTTTTATATTTATTAAAAAATAGAAAATATTTAAAATATATTTCATTTTTTATTTCACCATTGATTATGGTTTTGGTCTATTTTGTCTCTTATATTCTTTTATTTAATATAGAATACGCTTTATCTTCATCAATATTTGATGTCGTTCAAGGAATTGTCGGCGGAGGATTTGCTATATTTTTATTAAATGTACTATTTAAGGCACATCCTAAATTCTTAAAAAATTATTATTATAAAAAAGCTTTAAGCGAATAAAGCAATTAAAGGTAAAGTTAAAGATAATAAATAAATAATGACGCTTCCCCATTCTAAAATTGAAAGGTAGCAATATTTTGGACGAGCATAAATTGAAGCATCAACTTTTACCATTCTATCCCAATTTTTATAAGTAGGATTAAGCATTAATAAAGCTTCTAAAATTATAAAAATAATTCCAAGAACAATGATTAAAGTACTACTAAATTGATTAGAATAAATAAAACCATAAACTTCACCATTTCCTAAAAAGAATGTGGATAACACGATTGAAATTAAATTAGAGATAGCAAAAACACTATTAAATGCTATATGTAATTTGTAATTTGATAATTTGATAAAAAATAATGCAAACATCGATGCAGAAGAAATTGTAGAAAAAATAATTAAAACAATTTGATATATTAAACTACCTTTTCCATATAAAACAAAAAATATACTAGGAGCAATAAATAACAACATAACTAAAATTAAACCAGTTAAAGATAACCAAGATTGTTTGTTATAACGTCTAAAATTATTAATTTCAAACATAAAATTATTAAAAAAATTATATTTTTTACTATTGTTTCTTTCATATAAAAAAGAAGAAATAGTTATAAACATCGTCATGATTACAATAGCTACAATAAAGAAAACTACATATAAAATTCTATAAATTTCCATGTTTTAACTCCTCTACACTTTTTTTATAATCTTTACTTTTAAATATAAAACTACCAGCAACTAAACTATCAGCCCCACTATCGATACACTTTAAAGAAGTCTCTTTATTAATTCCTCCATCAACTTCAATAATATAGTTATATCCCATCTCTTTTTTAATATTAGCTAATTTTTTAATAGTATCTAAACTAGTTTCAATAAAAGATTGTCCACCAAAACCAGGTTCTACAGACATAACTAAAACTAAATCTACATACTCTAAATATTTTAAAATTAATTCAAAATCAGTTTTAGGTTTAATACTAACACCAACTTTTTTATTGTTTTCTTTTGCGTAATTATATATTGTTAAAAAATCTTCAAAATCTTTAATAACTTCAATATGAATAGTTAAATAATCTGCTCCAGATTCATAAAAATCTTTATAAAATTTAATAGGATTATCGATCATCAAATGAACATCATTTATCAATAAATGTTCCTTTGATATCTCTTTTAAAACTGGCAATCCAAAAGAAATATTATTTACAAAATGACCATCCATCACATCAAAATGTAAAAATTTAGCACCAGCTTCTTTAATTTTTTTAATCTCTTCACCTAAATTTAAAAAATCAGCTGCTAATATTGATGGTGATACAATAATTTCTTTCATATTTTTCTCCTAATCGACGCTCAATCCAAATAATCTAGTAAAAAAACCATTTCCTTTATTGATTATTTTTTTATTTTTATAAACTTTTAAAATATCATCTCTTAAAGTTTTACAATCTTTATATCTTATAGAAAGATCTTTAGATGTAGCTTTTAAAATAATATTTTCTATTTCATTAGGTATAGAAGGAATATATTTTTTAGGAGAAGGCATATCTAAATTAACTTGCATACTTGCAACTTCTCCAGGAGTTTTTGCATCAAATGGAACTCTTCCCGTAATAAGTTCAAAAAAAGTTATTCCTAATGCAAAAATGTCACTTTGAAAACTAGGCTCTTCTCCTGTTATAACTTCAGGAGCGAGATATTGAGCTGTTCCCATAACTTTTTTATTCTCGTTAACATTCATATTGGAACCTTTAACGATACTGATTCCAAAATCAGATAATTTAACGCTACCATCAGCTCCATAAAATATATTTTGAGGTTTTATATCTCTATGAATTATATTTTTACTATGAATATAAATTATAGCATCACAAATTTGAAGCATAATCATACAAGATTCTTTACAAGATAAGTATCTTTTAAAATCTAAAACATCTCGTAAGGTCTGATCTTTTACAAATTCATTTACAATAAATGGTAAATTATCAATTTCTCCATAATCATAAATTTTAATAATATTTTGGTGACTCAAACACGCAGCAATTCTAGCTTCATTTTGAAATCTAATTAAATTTTCGATATTATTAATAAATTCCGATTTAATCAATTTTATAGCAACATCTCTTTTAAATATAGGATCTCTTGCTTCAAAAACATCGCTCATTCCGCCATGTCCCAATGTTCCGATAATCTTATATCTACCATTTATAATATCGTTAATCTTTATCATAAATTGGCTCCCATAAGCAACAAGAAATATTGTCGCTCCCACCATTAAAATTAGCTAATTTAATAAGTCCATTAACTTTAGTTTCAACGTTATCATTAGTATTTAATATAGCTTCAATATCAAAGTTAGAGACATTATTGTACATTCCATCACTACATAAAAATATTTTTTGATTCTCATAATTTAATATTTTTCTATCAAAGGAAACTGAAGGAAATAATCCAATAGCATTAGTTAAAACATGTCTATTCGGATTAGTCATAATGTCTTTTTTCTCTATTTGACCAGATTTATATAAATAATTAACATAAGTTTGATCTTCACTTATTTGAATTAAAGATTTCCCATTTACAAAATAGCATCTACTATCACCTATATTAATAACTAATACCTTATTTTTAATAATGATAGCCATTATTAAAGTCGTACCCATTCCAGAATAATTTTTATCATCGTTTGCTAAATTATAAAGATCTAAATTAATTTTTCTAAGCCTTCTATCAGCCCAAAAATAAGCTTGATAAACCGACATAAAGCCCTTACTTTCTTTAAATTCGTTGATTAAATAAGTTACAACTTGACTGCTTGCATAATCACCTTTTTTATATCCACCCATTCCGTCAGCAACAATAAGAATTACATCACCTTTAGAATTGGTAGCGATTTTACAATCATCATCATTAGAAACTCTAACTCTACCGATATCTTTTTTATATGCAAAAACGCCTTGATTATTTCTTCTTTTCATTTTTAGCTCTCAATTGACCACATGCAGCGTCTATATCAGTACCGAATTCTTTTCTAATTCTCGCATTTACTCCTTCTTTAATTAATGTATCCATAAATCTATGAACTCGGTTTCCTGATGTTCTTTTATATTTAAGTTCGTTAACTGGATTGTATGGAATTAAATTTACATAAGCTAATGTACCTTTAATTAACGCTGCTAATTCTTTAGCATTTTCTTCTGAATCATTAATATTTTCTAATAAAATATATTCAATAGTTACTCTTCTACCAGCAGTTTTTTCATAATATTTAATAGCTTCCATTAAATCAGGTAATGGATATTTTAAGCTGATTGGCATAATTTTATTTCTTATAGTATCATTAGGAGCATGTAAAGAAATAGCTAAATTGATTTGCAATCCTTCGTTAGCGTAATCTTTAATTTTTTCAACTAAACCACATGTAGAAACCGTGATATGTCTTGCTCCAATAGCAAATCCATATGGATGATTTAAAATTCTAATAAAAGACATAACATTATCATAATTATCAAAAGGTTCACCTGTTCCCATTAAAACTACATGAGTAACTCTACTATTTTCTTCTTTTAATAAATTATTTAAAACTAAAATTTGGCCTACAAGTTCACAAGTTTCTAAATTTCTTTGTTTTTTAAATAAACCAGAAGCACAAAAAGCACACCCCATATTGCAACCAACTTGAGAAGATACACAAGCGACAAGTCCATAATTATATCTCATCAATACAGTTTCTACTTTAGATCCATCACTTAAAGAAAGGAGTAACTTAATTGTTCCATCTCCACTAACTTGTTTTTTAAAAATAGTTGGTATTTCTAAAGAAAATTCTTGTTTTAAAACCTCTTTAAAAGATAATGAAATATCGCTCATCTCATCGAAAGTTGTAGCGCCTTTTTCATAAATCCACTTAAAAAGTTGGGTAGCTCTATATTTTTTTTGACCCATTTCAAGCATCATTTCTTCTAATTGTGGTAACGAGTAATTATATAAATTTTTCATCTAATTTTTCCTTAATATTGCAAAATAATATGTAGAATTATCTTTTTCAAATGGGAAGAACATTTCTGAATATTCTTCATGATAATTTTTATGTTTTTCCAAGAACTTATAAATTTGAACAACAGTTTCTTTAATATTTAAAGTAGGAACAGCGTAAACTAAACATCCACCGACGTCTAATTGTTTATCTAATTCTTCTAATCCTTTTTCTTGAGATTTTATATATTCATCAATATTTGATTGATTAAATACAATTCCATAATCTGGTAATCTTCTAAAATTATCTAGATAAGATGAATCAGCAAAATATACAATTAAATCTTGTTTTAATGATAAATACGCTTCTAAACTATCTTCATTAGCTTTATAAGCATCAAAAGCTTTCTCATTATTCTTTTTAATTTTTGATAATGGACTTAGA
Organism: Lachnospiraceae bacterium GAM79; assembly: GCA_963619035.1. Taxonomy (GTDB): domain Bacteria; phylum Bacillota_I; class Bacilli_A; order RFN20; family CAG-826; genus Onthovivens. The sequence continues at coordinate 4,440 of CAVEUC010000050.1, read as the reverse complement.
TATTTTTTCTCATCTTTATAAAAAATATGTAATTTATTATTATCAAAATATTTATCAATTAAAGGTACGTAACCATTATTTTTACCTGCTAAATATAAAGTGATCTCTTTATTTTCAAGATTTAATAATTTATTTTTTAATACAATTTCAGCATATTGAATAGGAAAAATAATATTTTGATGCACTAATTGTAAAGATTTAAGAGACTTTTCAGGAATATAATTTAATAAATTATCATCTATTTTATTAAATTGAGAAATTTCGTTATTTAAATCATTTTCAACATCCATAAAAGAGATTTTATATCCATATTGTTTAGGCATTTTTGAACATTCTCTAGCTACCTTAAACATCGTTTCTCTATTATATTGTTTATTGATCATATTCAAAAACCAAATAGGTAAATTCGAATAGATACTAAAATATTGTAAGGAGCCTTTATTAAGATTGCTAAACTTATAGCCTTTTTTATACTTAACTAAATCTTCAAGTTCTTTTTTAATGTTATCTGTGTATTCAACACCTTTTGCTTTTAAAAATTCTTCATACCATTTATAAACAGAATCGACATTATCAACTTTCTTAAATCCAGCAACACCAAAAAAGATACCATTAGCTAGAATTAAATCGTTATCATTAAATTTTAAAACTTCATTAGAAAAATATTTAACTAAATAGTAATTCCTTAAAACGATACCACAAATTGAAATAATACTTTTTCTATCATTTGGTTTAACATTTAATTTTTTATCTTTAATTGCAGTTGAAAATTCTTTTTTGTTATCACAAACATCCTTTAAAATTTCTAAAGATAAATCAAATACGTTATACATTAATTGTTACCCATCTTCTTATTGAATTCTTCAAAAACATCTCCTAAATAAACTTCTTCATCATCTTCTTCATGACAAGAACAATGTTCATCGTGGCAATGATGTTCACCATGGCAACAATCATCCTCACCACAACAGCATCCTTCGCTTTCTAATTCGTTTTCATCATCGATATATACAGCATTTTCTTCAGTTATAAATCTAGGATAATCATCATTAATAAATTCATAAATTGTTTCACTTCCGTAATATGTAAATAAAATGTCTTTGTTGATACAAATTTCTTTTGTATATTCGTTAAGTAATGCTACAGCTTGTTTTTCTAATGGTCTAACTTTAATAGGAGCCTCTACTTTAATGATAATATTCCAAGTATTTTGTTCAACACCATCATGCATCAAAGATCCTTCTGGTGCAAAAAAGTTTATTTTATCTTTATCATATTCGTATAAACAAGCAAGTTTATCAGTTAAAGCTTTGCTAACTTGTCCTAATACATATGAATCCATTCCTAATATTGTAATTGTAATCATTTTTAATACACTCCTTAAATAATAATCATAGATTATTATACATTTTTTAGTGTAAGAATAAATTAATTATTTAAATAATTAATAATATTTTTATATGATTTCGACTGAAATATTGACTGAACTGTCTTTTTTATTAGCATTTATCAATCCCCAAATGATATCTACTAGCTCTTTTTTATTTTTATTTTTAATCGTAATTGTAGTTGTATATAACTCTTTTAATACAATATTTTTTGAAATAATACTAGGACCTAAAACTATAAATTTGTCATCAAATTCTTTAATAGTTTTTGATAAAAGAGTAGCCTTTTCATATAGTATTTTTTCGTTTCTAGATGAAATATTAATTTGTAAAAGATTGTAAAAAGGAGGATATTTAAATTGATATCTTCTTTTAATTTCTTCATTATAAAAAGCTTCGTAATCTAAATTAATAGCGCTTTTAATAGCGTAATTTGTTTCTTGAGATGTTTGAATTATCGCTTTTCCTTGTTTTGAATTTCTACCACTTCTTCCTATTGCTTGATAGATTAACGAAAAACAATTAAAGGAAGATTTGTAGTTAGGAAAATTCAATAAAGTATCGGCATTTAAGATACCGACTAAGGTAACATCTTTAAAATCGTGACCTTTACAAACCATCTGTGTTCCAATTAAAACATTAGCCTCTTTTTTATCGAAAGAAGATAGTAAATTAGATAATTTTTCGTCATTTTTAATTCTATCTCCATCGATAGAAATATATCTTATTCCTTTAAAAATCTTATTAAATTCTTCTTCTACTTTTTCAATTCCAAATCCATTAAAACCAAAATAACTACCATTACATTCAGGACAATGTGTTGGTTTTTTTATTTTATATTCACATCTATGACACCTAAGGGTATCATCTTCTTTATGATAGAATAATGGAGTATTGCATGTAGGACATTTAAAAGTGTGACCACAATTTCTACAATAATAACTTCTCGAATATCCCTTATTATTAATTAAAAGAATCGCTTGTTCATTTTTACTAATTACATCTTTAATTTCTTTAATTAATGGTAAAGAAAATATAGATGAATAAGAAAATAATTTATAATCACAACGATCAACAATATATGTTTTAGGCATTTTAGCATTATTAAATCTATTTTTAATTTCTATAAGATTATATATACCTTTTTTGGCTTTACTCATTGATTCTATAGAAGGAGTTGCGCTTCCTAAAACTACTTTTGCATTATTGTCTTTTGCTCTAAATAAAGCTACATCGATTGCGTTATACATTAATTCACTAGTTTGCTTATAACTTTCATCATGTTCTTCATCGATAATTATTAAACCTAAATTTGATAAAGGTGCAAAAATTGAGCTTCTAGTTCCTATAACAATTTTAGTCTTACCGTCTTTTATCTTTCGATATTCATCATATCTTTCTCCATCACTTAATCCGGAATGTAAAACTCCTATTAAATCCTTATTAAAATATGATAAAAATCTAGAAATCATCAAAGGTGTCAACCCAATTTCTGGAACTAAAACAAGAGATGTTTTATTATATTTTAAATTTTCTTCAACAAGTTTTATATATATTTCAGTTTTCCCGCTGCCTGTAACTCCATTTAAAAGATGTACCATTGAACTACTATTTAAAATTGTATTGTATGCATCTTTTTGTTCGTCATTTAATTCAATTTTATCTTCATAATTAAATATTTTTAAAAGATTAAAGGAATACTTCTCTTCTTTATTAATAGTAATTATTTTTTTAGATAGTAAACTTTCTAAACTTTTAGATTTATTTAAATCTTTTTTTAAAATTATATCGTTGTTATTTTTTAATTTTTCTATAATTTTTAATTCATTATTATTCAATTCAAAATTAGATAAAACATCAGTATTTAATTTATAAAATTCATAATATCTAATCGATGGTTTTTTATTCGAATAACTAAAAGGTCTTAAACTAGGTGGTAACATCGTTTTAATAACACCAATTAAAGGGTAGAAATAATATTCCGATAATTTTTTAGCTAATGAAAATAAACCATCATCAATAATAGGTTCATCATCAATTATTTTATCAATATTTAGAATATCAAAACCATATTCTTTTTCTATTTCTTCTTTAGTCTTGTCTGTTTCCTCTATTTTAGTTACGAATCCATATAAACCATGTTGATTATTAAAAGATATTTCAACTCTAGAATATTTTTTTATATCACCATCATAAAAATATACAAATTCATTATTTATTTTTAAAACAGAATGTTGAACTAATACATAAACAAGTTTCATTTATTAAGTTTGTTTTTAATAATATTAATAATTTCGTTAGCAGCTTGAATTGGAGTTTCATCAACTACGACGTAATTGTATAAATCTTGTTTTTTGAGCTCTCTTTTAGCTTTTGATAATCTCTTTTTAATAGTTTCTTCAGTTTCAGTTTTTCTACCTCTGATTCTATTTTCTAATTCTTCTAAACTTGGAGGTATTAAAAAGATAGAAATTTCACCATCACCATGCATTTTTTTCATAACTTGTTTCGCACCGTTTGTATCAATTTCTAATAAAACATTTTTACCTTCGTTCCTTAATTTCTCTACATATTCTTTTGGAGTTCCATAACAATTATTAACAAATTTTGCGTGTTCTAATAATTTTCTTCTTTTAACAGCTTCTAAAAATTCTTCTTGTGAAACAAAGAAATAATCAACTCCATTTTGCTCACCATTTCTTGGATTTCTAGTTGTCATTGAAATAGAATAAGTTAAATCTATATCTTTATTATCCATAAGATATGGTCTTACTGTTCCTTTACCAACTCCACTAGGTCCACTTAAAATAATTAATAATCCTTTTTTCATATATGTAAAATTATATACATATTTAATTAACTCTTCAATTCAATTAAGATATAATTTAATATATGAACAATGTAAATTTTTTAAAAAATACTGTTGAAGATTTATCAAATACCTTTTCAAATTGTTATGTAAACAAAATTCAAGCGTTAACAAACTTTGATTTTTTATTTTTGTTTTCAAAAAGTAGTTTAGGTTCAATTTTTGTATCAGTCAATCCTGTTT
>CAVEUC010000049.1:0-14545 GCA_963619035.1 Lachnospiraceae bacterium GAM79 | reverse complement strand
GCGATCGCCTCCTAAGCGATAGGTCAGCAGTTCGAATCTGCTTAAGGACGCCATTTTATCTTTGTTAATTTTTATAATAAAATAATAAAAGAGATGGGATTTAATAGTGTTTTCGATATTGTAAAAGATAGATACTTAAATTATAATGATAAAGGTTTGGGGCTTTAGCTCAGCTGGGAGAGCGCTTCCATGGCATGGAAGAGGTCACCGGTTCGATCCCGGCAAGCTCCACCAAAAAATAAAAAAATATTCGATATTTATTATCGAATTTTTTAATTTTTATTTATTTTTAAGATGATCGTGTTTAGTATATCAGCTATAACTCCACTTTCAATTTTAAAATTATCAATAATCCATTTTTCTAAAACACCTGTGATACCCGATACAACAAATATTGATTCAGATTTATTATAGTCACTATTCATTGTTGGATTAATAATTGTATTCTCATTAAAAACATCATTATAAAAGCTCTTTCTAATTTTATACATTGTATTTCCAGGATCAGAATGGACTAATATTTTAAAAAGCTCTTTGTTATTCACAATATATTCTATAAGAGACATTATTAATTTTTTACTATTTGTTGGGTTCGTTGTTGGGAATGCTGAATTAAATATATTTTTAATATTTAAAATTACATCCTGTTCAATGTTTTCGTATAATTCATAAATATTTGAATAATGTAAGTAAAATGTTCCTCGACCTAAATTAGCTAATCGAGATATTTCAGATACCCTTATTTCGTTTATATTTTTCTTTTTTAATAAATCAAGAAAAGTTTTTTTAATTAATTGCTCTGTTTTTTCGTTTCGTCTATCTTTCAACATATATTCTCCTAAATATCATTTTTATAATATCTGTTTATTAATAATCATTTTTATTAATTCTGTTCATTGTTTAAAATAACAATTAAATTATACTGAACATGTGTTCATTAATAAACACTATTTTATTATTTAAGTTGAGGAGTTTTTAAAAATGATTGAATATAGACAAATTTACAAAAGTGAAATAAAAGAAGTAGCAAAAATGGTGGCAGAGACGTTTGGTGAATATCCGATGTACACTTTAACTTTTAGAAGTAAGTTTAAAAATAAAGAAGAATTTATAAAATATATAACTAAGTTAAATGAAGTTCATATTAAAGCTAATTCAAAGAAACATATATGTATAGTCGGGGTTGAAAATCATCAAATAGTTTCTATAGTATTGTTACAAAATCCAAAGATTAAAAGAATCACTATATTAAACTATATATTTGCAGGTGGAATTAAATTATTATTTCCTGTTGGTTTTAAAAGACTAATAGTTTTTTTTAAAATTTCAAATATAGTTCATGAAGCTTGTGAACAAAAACATAAAGATGCATGGTATGTTGAATTATTAGCAGTATCTAGAAATAAAAAAGGGCAGGGATTGGGTACTAAAATGATATTTGATTTTATAATTCCTTATGTTAAATCGAAGAAAGGAAACAAAATCGCATTGATTACTAATACAGAAAATAATTGTAATTTTTATAAGAAAAACGGATTTTATTGTTTTGATTTAAAAAGAATGGTGAGACAAAATATTGAATTAAATACGTGGAGTTTTGTCAAAGAAATTTAAAGATTATTTAAAATTGTTTTGAGTTGGAAATATCTAATAATAGTTATATATTTCTAGTTAGTTCTTTCTTACTTTATAGATAGAGGATAAATTAAAATGAAATTTTAGATTTTAAAAATTTAAGATTTATTAAATCAAACGATAACATTGCTTTTATGAGTATCCCTGGAACTGGTAAAACACTTATCAATCACTATTGGTGTTGAATTAGCTTAAATTCGTTATTAAGCACACTTTATTAGTTGCAATGAATTATTTTATAATTAAAAAAACAAAATTAGAAAACATATTAGGTAGGAGATAAAAACATTTCACATCGTATAATGTGTTAATTATTGATGAGATTGGTTTTTTGCCAATAGATTCTGAAGATTCAAATTTATTGTTTCGATTTATATTAATGAGATTTAAAAAACATCCAACTATTTTACAATGAATAAAGTTTTAATTATCGAGCGAAGTTTTGGAGATTCAGTTATAGCAAATGCTATGTTAGTTTGAATATTACATCACGCAAAAGTTTTTCAAATTGTTGGACCATCTTATCATATGAAAGGCAATGAGGGTTTGTTTAAAGAAGTTGAACCGATATTGTTGAAAGTTATTTTTCCTAAATTGGTAAAAAATATATTGCTTTTGCCATTATACTTGAAATTTAAGAAAATAAATTTTTAAATGTGTTAAATTTTAGTATATATAGCGATTCACATGTAATTGGAATAAATTAAGAACTTGGACATTTCGTAATAATAGTTTAGTTGAAATATAGATAGTAGTAAAAATGATATTAATCAGTATTATGCATGTTTTTTATTCCGTTAATGAGATTATAAACATCTTCTAATGTAGAAATCTTCACGTTTTCGTTATATATGTTTAAATATTTGATGTTTTTTCTTAAAAGATCGTTCGTTATAAGCAAGTTTTTTCCGTCGAATTTAAGTTTATTTGTAGCTAAAAGATACCAAATGGTTATCAAGCAATCGTTTTTATTTAAAATGATATTTGCATTTTCTGATCCGTACATTATGTAATTGATGCTACATTTGTATATATTGCAAAGATCTTCAAGAACATCGATTCTTGGGAAGACATCGCCTTTTTCATATTTAATCAACGATTGCTGCGATAGATTATGACTGTTGATGCTACTGACTTCAGTCAAAGTTAGTTTTGCCTGCACCCTTTTTTCTTTTAGTCTTTCATTCCATTTTGTGTTCATATTAATTAAACCTATCTTTAACAATTTAATTATAATTAAACAATTGTTGAATTACAAGGCTAATCATAATAAAATAATTATGTGAGAAAATTGGAGGAAAAGTATGGAATTTAAGCTTGGCGGCGGAAGACATATGCAGCCATATGATCCAGAGAATGGCCAATATACCGATGGAAATACCTCGGAATTAGGGGAAAAGGACATGGAAAATCTGGTCCTAGTATATTTATTCGGAATGGATTATGAATATCTGAAGTTTCATTTTCCTAATTTCAAAATTCATGATGAAGATTATTGTAAGATGTTTGTGGAATATATTAGGCGTTTTATTAAGAATGAAAACGCAATCATCGAAACTAGAAAAATCGAATATTTATTAAGTGTTCATTATCTGAGAGATAAAAGCTCGTTTTTGAATAAGATTGGGTATACTCTTGACAATGTAGAACAGTTAATTGAGGACATAAGATGGAATACGGATTTTCAAACATCTACTTTTAAAACCATTAATAACTTTACATTTAATTTTGAAGCAAAAACAACTATTAATAATTACGTTGTTACAACGGCTTGGCAATTGTCGAAAAATGGAGATATTAGATTAATAACATTGATACCAGGAGGTGATAAAAAATGGAAATGAATATAAAAATGGGAGATTACATTAAAACTTTAATTGATAAAGATGTTTCGTGGGGATCAGAAATGATACATATCCCAAGCGGTTCTATTGGCTTGGTTTGTGAAGTTTTTGAAAGTGATGCGTTGATGATAGAAACACCGGATTCTGTTCCTTTTGCTCTTGTACTTTATGAAAAGGGTGAATATATTAAAATAGATCCGAAGACTATCAAAAAATAATAATAGAATAATAAGAACTTTTGATGCTATTTTATATAATGAAAATACTTAAAACATAAAAGATAATTTTTGTAAGAAAACGGATTTAGTTGTTTTAATTTTTAAAGAATATTAAAACAAAATATTAAGTTAAATATATGGAGTTTTATTAAAGAAATTTAAAGATTATTTAAAAATGTTTTGAGTTGGAAATATTTAATAATAATGTTAATATATTTCTAGTTAGTTATTTCTAACTTTATAGGTAGAGGATGTATAAAAAATGAAATATCATATTGAGAAAAATACAGTACAAGAGACATTAGTAATACCACTTTATGGAAGAAAGCAAAGCAATAAATTATATTCAAATATTTATATAGATGAAGTTGCTGAAAAGATTATTGATGAATTAGATTATGATTTTTCTTCATTAAAAAAACTTGATAAAAATTTAATGTATAAATTTGGATTTTTAGAAGTTGCGTGTAGACAAAATGATTTGTATATAGAAATAACAGATTATTTAAAAGATCATCCAAATGCAGCAGTAGTAAATTTGGGTTGTGGATTAGATTATTTAGGTAGAAAGTGTGATAATGGAACTTGTAAGTTTTATAATTTAGATTTTGAAGACGTAATTAAAGTTAGAAACGAATTACTACCTTGTAAAGGTAGAGAAAAAAATATTTCTTGTGATTTAAATAATTTTGAATGGTTTAAAGAAATCGATGCTAAAGATGGCGTTGTATTTTTTGCATCAGGTGTCTTTTATTATTTTTTAAAAGAACAAGTAAAAGCATTATTAATTAATATGTCTAAAGCTTTTCCAGGAGGGAAAATAGTGTTTGATTCAGCAAACAAAAAAGCAACGAAATTAATAAGAAAAACTTGGTTAAAAAAGATGAAAATTAAAGATGTAGATGCCTATTTTTATGTTGATGATGTTAATAAAGATATATGTTTTCAAGATGAAAATTTGATTGTAACAAGTAAAGGATATATGTTAGGTTATAATGATTTAAAAGATAAATCGATTAGAAAATTATATAGATTTATGGCTAAATATGGCGATAAATATATGGGTATGAAAATTATTAGAGTTGATTTTAAAAAATAATATAAAAATATAGACAGAATAAATGACATAATGTTAAATATAGAATGAATAAGGAGATTTTTGTATGCAACATGAATGTAAAATAACTGTCTTAGAAACAAAATTATTTAAAGATCTACAAGAAAAATATTTAGCCAATCCTAATTCTGGAGTTTGTCCCTTTTTTAAAGTTGGAGATACATTTATTTTAAAAAGAAATTCTGAACAAGATGATTTTTATCATTTGATGAATGGTAAATTTTGTGGTGAAGCTTGGGATGCTATTAGTAGATATGTTTATTGTGCATTACAAGGTGGTTCTATAATGGAAAATTGGACAAACGATGAAAGGATTATGATTGCGTGTTGTAATGATGGAACTCGTCCTGTTATTTTTAAAATTGAAAGAATTGATATACCAGAAAATGAAGAAGAAAAAGAATGGTTGAATAAACATAATTTTAAAAGAACTATCGATGATGCTTATACTGGATAATTAATTTTAAAAATAATTTGTTGTATAAAATATATGGGAAAACATATAGTTATTTAACAAAAGTTACAGTGTGTTTTAAATATTAATAAATTAGACTTGGTTAACCTATTATTAAAATATTAAACTAATTAATATGATAAATTTAATTAGAAAGATATTTATTAAAGATTATCAAAATGTAAATGAAGAAAAAGTAAGAATCAAACATGGTGTTGTAAGCGCTTGTTTTGGCTTATTTATAAACTTAATTTTATTTACGTTTAAATTAGTTATTGGTTTGTTAACTGGTTTAATTTCTTTAATATCTGAAGCGTTGAACAATATAACAGATTTCTTATCTTGTTTTGTTACATTATTTGGTTTTAAATTAGCAAATAAACCAGCTGATAAAGACCACCCTTATGGACATCAAAGAATTGAATATATTTGTGGTTTAATTGTTAGTTTTATTTGTTTAATAATTGGTATTGTTTTAATTTATAGTTCGATAATAAAAATAATAAATAAAGAAGAAGGCAATTATAAAGATGATACTTTGTTTATGTGGACGATGATTATATTAGTTGTATCCATAATCCTAAAAATATTATTAGGTTTTATATATAAAGGAATGGGGAAAGCTATAAATTCTGTTGCTTTAAAAGCTAATATGAGCGATTCTTTTTTAGATTGTATTGCTACAGGAGTAGTTATAATTTCTTCGTTATTACAATATATTTTATTTAAATGCAATCCTAGTTTAACTTGGATAGTTTATATCGATCCTATTTCTTCGATTATTGTAGCCATATTTGTAATAGTTAATGCTATTCAAATGATAAACGAAGTAAGTAAACCTTTAATAGGTGAACCAATCGATGAAAAGATTAGTGAAAATATTAAAAATGATATTAATAGTTATGATGGAATATTAGGAACTCACGATATGAATGCGTATTCTTATGGTCCTACTAAAATATTTATTTCTATTCATTGTGAAGTTGATGGATATAAAGATGTATTTAAAACTCATGAGTTAATCGATACGATAGAACAAGAAATAAACGAGAAATACAATGTTAATTTAACAATCCATATGGATCCTGTCGACACTAAAAATAAAGATTTAATAGATATCGAAGAGATAGTAAATACATATATAAAAGAAAATAATTTAGATTTATCAATTCACGATTTAAGAGTTAGTAATAAAAAAGATACTAAATATTTATATTTTGATATGGTTATTCCTAATAATAATTTAAATAAAGATGAAATTGATAATAAGATTATCTCTTTAATAAATAGTAAATTTCCAATATATAAAATTGTAATTCATAACGATACAAAATTTGTTAAATAATTTTACACAAAATATGTATATTCGTTACTTATCTATAGTGATTTATTTTTTATTTGTATTAAAATATTAACTATGACTAAAAAGAAGAAAAGAACTTATGGTTTTAAAGAAATATTAAATATCGGCTTAAAAGGTTGTAAAAAATCTTTTGTTGGTTATTTTATAATTTTGTTTTTTGGTGTTTTATTTAATATTTTAAATACATATACACTTAAAGTTTTAGTTGATGTTTTAAAATATCGTGCAAGTAGACCTATGGCTTTTGATTGGAGCAGCGCTGATATATTATTTAAAGGATATGTTTACTGTTTCGGTGGAGAAAGTGGAATTGATCTTTTAGCTGATAAACCTTGGATATTCGCTATTATCATGATAAGCGTTACTTTAATTAGTATATCTCTTCTTGTTTGGAGAAAAATCTTACAAGCAAAATATAATACAAAGATGGGTGAAAACTTAGAAAATATCTTATTTAAACATGTTACAAATTTATCTTACGATGATATTAAATCGATGAAAAATGGAGATATCATTCAAATTTGTACACAAGATGAAGCTATAGTGAGAAAATTTTTTAGAAGTGATGTACCTTTAATTGTATATACAATTTATATTGTATTAATTTCTTATATTATTTTATTTATTACAAGTTGGCAAATAGCTTTAATTTGTTTCTGCATCATGCCTGTTTTATTCATATATTCTTTCTTTTTAATTAAAGAAGTAAGAAAAAGATTTAGAACGGTAGATGATTCTGAAGGTAGATTAACTGCTAAAATAGAAGAAAATTTATCTAGTGTAAGACTTGTTAAAGCCTTTAATAATGAAGCTTATGAAATAAATGATTTTGGAAATTACATTAGAGATTATAAAACTAAATACATGAGATGGAGAAGGATGAGCTCTTTCTTCTTTTCTAGTAGTGACGTCTTTGTTTTTTCTCAAATTGCATTATCAACAATGGCTGGAGCTTATCTTTGTTATAAAGGTGAAATCTCATTAGGAACTTATATTATTAGTTTTACATTTGTTTCTCAAATCGTATGGCCTTTAAGAGATGTTGCTACAATTTTATCTAACTTAGCTAAAGCTAGTGCAGCATTAGATAGAATTAATTTGATTTTAGAAAAACCTCTTGAAGATTTATCAACAGGAGTAACTCCTTTAATTAAAGGTAACATTGAATTTAAAGATGTTAAATTCAATTTTAACGATGAAAAAGCTACTAAAAATACAATAAATGGAGTTACCTTTAATATAAAAGAAGGAAATACTGTTGCTATTATGGGTAAAACTGGAAGTGGTAAATCAACTTTAGCTTATCTATTAACAAGATTATATGAATATACAGAAGGTTCTATAAAGGTCGATGGAGTAGAACTTAATACGATTCAAAAAACCTATTTAAGAAAGAATATAGGTATAGTCTTACAAGAACCATTCTTATTCAGTAAAACAATATTACAAAATTTAAAAATAGCTAATAAAGAAGCAAGTAATGAAGCGATTATTGAAGCTATTAAAGTTGCTCATATCTATGATTCTATTAATAGTTTTAAGGATAAATACGATACTCCTGTTGGAGAAAAAGGAACAACATTATCAGGAGGACAAAAACAAAGATTAGCGATTGCTAGAACTTTACTTACCGATGCTCCGATATTAATATTTGACGATTCTTTATCTGCTGTAGATACGGAAACCGATTTTAATATTAGAAAATCTATTAAAGAAAGAAAAAATAAAGCTACAACGATATTAATCACGCATAGAGTTTCAACAGCTAAAGATGCTAATTTAATCGTAGTTTTAGATGAAGGAAAAATATCTCAAATCGGTACTCATGAAGAATTATTAAAACAAGATGGATTATATAAAAGAATATATGATATTCAAACTAAAATGGTATAAAGTATGGCGCAGTTTAAAGAAGAAAATACAAATAAAAAACATATAAGTTTTAAATCTTGGGCAAAATTATTTAGATACGTTCATAAATATTGGTATCTAGTTGTTTTGTGTATTGTTTTAATGCTTTTTGTATCTTTTTATGATTCTAGTTTCGTACCTAGTTTAAATTATAGTTTAACAGATTATTTTGACCAAGCTGGCATGGCTGGAGTTAGTTTTTGGGATATACCTTTAACAGTCAAGATATTTTATGTTGATTTTCATATGACTTTTAAATTTGCTCTTGTTTTATATGCAGTTTTTATTGTTATTAGATCTTTATGTGTTTTTGGGTCTTTTTACATCATGAACTTCTTTGAAATGTATATAATGTGCTCTTTAAGAGAAGATGGATTTAAACATATTCAAGAATTATCTTTTTCATATTTTGATAGAACTAATAGTGGTTGGTTAATAGCAAGACTTGAAAATGATTGCGCAAGCATCGGTGAAGTAATTTCTTGGTCTGTTATAAGAATCTTTTGGATAATTGCTGATGTTGTTTTCACCCTTATTACGATGTTTCAATATTCATGGCAGTATTCTTTAATTCTTTTAGCTACAACTCCTTTATGTGCTTTAATTGTTATTTTCTTTAATAAACAAACACTTAAATTTCATAGATTAGCTAGAAGCGCTTATTCTTATTTTGTTGGATGGTTATCGGAATGTATTAGTGGAGCAAAAACTATTAAAACATTAGCAATTGAAGATACTACATATAAGGAATGCGAAGAAACTACAAGTGAAGTTCAAAAGAAAAGATATAAATCAAATATTGTTTCTACATTATTTCAACCTTCAATTACATTATTAGGCTCTTTTACTACAATCTCTTTATTGCTTTTATATGTATTTCATTTTGGAGATTTAAAAGGATCTATATTAGCTAACGTTGCTACGATAGTATTGTTTTTAACTTTTGTTGATTCAATATATTCTCCAATTCAACAATTTGCTGAAATTGCTAATGATATGATGGAAACTCAAGCAAGTGTTGAAAAGATGTTTGCGTTATTAGATGCTAAACCAGAGTTGATGGATTCAGAAGAAGTAATTGAAAAATACGGTGATTTATTTAACAACAAAAAAGAGAATTTTCCTGAATTTAAAGGTTCAATAAAATTTGATAACGTATGTTTTTCCTATATAAAAGATACTGAAGTTATTCATAATTTAAATTTAGATATTAAGGAAGGAACAAGCGTAGCGATTGTAGGAGAAACTGGAAGTGGTAAGTCTACAACAGTTAATTTATTATGTAGATTTTATGAGCCTACTACAGGAAAGATTTTAATAGATGGAATCGATTATAAAGAAAGATCGGTAGGATGGTTAAGAAGTAATATCGGTTATGTTCAACAAGTACCATTTATTTTTAAAGGAACTATTAAAGATAATGTAAGATATGGAAAACTTGATGCAACTGATGAAGAAATAATAAAAGCATGCAAAATTGTTGATGCTGATAGTTTTATTAACACTTTAAAAGATAAATATGATACATATTTAGAAGATGGTGGCAACGAATTATCTCAAGGCCAAAAACAACTTATATCATTTGCTAGAGCTATTGTAAGAAATCCAAAATTGTTAATATTAGATGAAGCTACATCAAGTATTGATACAGAAACTGAAGCCACAATACAAAATGCAATAGATAACACTTTAAAAGGAAGAACGAGTATTATTATCGCTCATAGGTTATCAACTATTGTTAATTGTGATCGTATTATCGTCATGAAAGATGGTGTTGTTATTGAAGATGGAAATCATAAACAGTTAATGGAAAATCATGGATATTATCACTCTTTATATATGAATCAATTTAAAGAATTAGATATTGATAACCAAATTGATTTATATAAGAGTCAAATTGAGGATAAAGGTATTAATCTTTAAGCTTTAAAGTTGATTTAATAAAGATTTTACTTATACTTTATATACAAGGTTAATTTATGGAATATAAATACGAATACGAAGGCGAAAGAAGTTTATTTGCTTCTAAAAATATTGATGTAGTTGATACAAAATTTTTATTTGGAGAATCTCCTTTAAAAGAAAGTAAGAACATTAATGTATTGAATTCTTGTTTTACTTATAAATACCCTTTACGGTATTCAAAAAATATAGTTGTTAAAAATACAATATTTGAGGTTATGGCTAGAAGTGGTATCTGGTATACAAATAATATTGATGTATATGATTCTATTTTTGAGTGTCCTAAAACTTTTAGAAGAAGCAAAAATATTAACATTGAGAATGTAAAATTTAATGATGCTAGCGAAACTTTTTGGAATTGTAATAATATAAAACTTAAAAATTCATATGCAAAAGGCGACTATTTTATGATGAATTCTAAAAATGTTGAGATAGATGGTTTGACTTTAGACGGTAATTATTTCTTTGATGGAGGAAGTAATTTAGTTATAAAAAATTCTAAGTTAAATAGTAAAGATGCTTTCTGGAATTGTAAAAATATTAAAGTAATCGATTGTGAAATTATCGGTGAATATATCGGATGGAATAGTAGTAATGTAACTTTTATAAATTGTAAAATTGAATCTCATCAAGGTTTTTGTTATATGAAAAATGTTAAATTAGTTAATTGTGTTTTAATAAATACTGATTTAGCTTTTGAATATTCTACAGTTGATGCAGATATTAGATCAGATATTGATTCAATTAAAAACCCTAAAAGCGGTAAAATAGTTTGTAAAAAATGTGATGAAATTATTTTAGATGATAAATTTATTAATGTAAAAGATATTAAAATAATAGAGGAAAACCATGAATAAATACAATTTTGATGAAATTACAAATAGATATGATTCTAATAGTTTAAAGTGGGACTATGGAAAAGAAAAACTTCCTATGTGGGTAGCTGATATGGATTTTAAGACATGTCCTGATGTTATTAAAGCCATTAATAAAAAAGCTAAAATAGGAATCTATGGATATACAATCGTTCCTGATGATTATTTTTTAAGTTATGCTAAATGGTTTAAAAGAAGACATCATGTAAATTATAAAACTGAATGGATGATATATTGTAATGGTGTTGTAGCTTCAATTTCTTCAATAGTTAGAAAATTAACAACTGCGGGAGAAAATGTTTTAGTTATGCCCCCTGTTTATAATATCTTTTATAATTCTATTTTAAATAACGGAAGAAAAGTAGTTAGTTCAGATTTAGTTTATAAAAATAACGAGTATTTCATAGACTTTTCGGATTTAGAAAATAAAATGAAAGATTCTCAAACTAATTTATTGATATTATGTAATCCTCATAATCCTATTGGAAAAAATTGGAGTAAAGAAGAATTAATTAAAATATCTAAATTAGCTAAAAAATATAATGTGTATGTTATTAGTGACGAAATTCATTGTGATATAAATAAAAATAGTGAGGATTTCGTACCGTTTTTGGGCGTTTCTAAAGAAGCTAAAGAAATGGGAATCGCATGTTTAGCTATGTCAAAAGCTTTTAATATCGCAGGATTACAATCTGCTTGTATAGTTGTTCCTAATGAATTTACAAGATTCAAAGTTTATAGACAAATTAATACTGATGAATGTGGTGAACCAAATTTCTTTGCTGTAGAAGCTAATATAGCAGCTTTAACAAAAGGAGAAGAGTGGTTAAATCAATTAAATGAATATATTTATAGAAATAAAGAATATTTTTATAACGAAATTAGAAAACAATTACCTTATTTAAACATTAATTTAAATGATGCAACATATTTAATGTGGATAGATTGTAGTAAAATTACTGATGATTCTAAAACATTAGTAAAATTTATCGAAGAGGATAGCGGATTGATTTTAAATGATGGAGAAGAGTATGGAATAAATGGTAAAACGTTTATTAGAATCAATCTTGCTACTCAATTTGAAAGAGTAAAAGATGGGACGAATAGATTTATAAATTCTATTAAAAATTACACAAAGATAAATCATATCGATTTATAAAAAATATATTGAATTACTTATTTTAATTTGATAAATTTAATCAAAGACGGAGTAGGAGACTAGAAATAGTTACTTGTCAACATGCTGGATAAATTATCCTGGCAAGTATTAAACACCGAGAGTCAATTTATGTTTTAAGGAGTTTTAAAATGTTAGATTGGATTGATGTTGTTTCTATTTCTATTTCTATGAGTGTTGATGCTATGACTGTTAATGCTACAAATGGTATTAGAGAAGTCGGTATCAAAAAATGGAAATTAATAATAATTGCTTTAGTGTTTGGTGTATTTCAATTTGTAATGCCTACGATTGGATATTTTATTTCAACTACATTTAGTAGTTATTTAGAATCAATAAAAATTGCTGTACCAATTATTGCTTTTATTTTATTATTTTTGCTCGCTTTAAACTCTTTAAGAGAATGGATAAAAGATTTTAAAGAAAGAAAAAAAGAGAAGAAATTAAAAGAAAATTCTAAAGGAAAAGAAAATAGTGTTGAAGTAGTTGGTGATAAAAAAGAAAATAAAAAATTAAGTTTTTGGAATATATTAGTTCAAGGTATCGCTACATCAATCGATGCTTTATGTATCGGATTTGCATATATGAATTTAACAGCGAGTAACGCTATGTTATTCTTTGGAATAATTGGTGTTACTACATTTATTTTATCTATGGTTACAGGATTATTTGGCAATGTTGTTTCTAAATATTTAGAAAAATGGGCATCTTTAATTGCTGCAATTGTATTTTTAGCTATTGGATTAAAAATATTAATCGAAGGTTTAATTTAGTTTAAATAAAGTAAAATTACTTTTTATTATATTGAAACGCTATCGTTTTAGATTTAGAATATTACTATATATGAAAAAAGCAATATTTTTCGATTTAGATGGAACGCTATGGGATGCATTATCTCAGCTCACTGAAGCACGGAATAAAGCGATGATAGATAATAAAAAACATTATAGATTCACTTTAGATTCAATGAAGTCATTTATGGGACTTACTCCAGAAGAGACTGTTAAAATAGCCTTTAATGATGTTCCTTTAGAAGAAGGAATGAACTTATTTAAGCTTTGTTTTGATGAAGAAATTAAATATTTAGTTAAAAATCCTGGTGTTAAATATCCTTATGAAAATGAAATTATAGAATTATTATCTAAGAAATATGATTTATATATTGTTTCTAATGCTGATAAAGGTTATATAGAAGATTATTTAATTGGTTGTAATATGGACCGATATTTTAAAGATCATCTTTGTGCAGGTGATACTTTAAAAGATAAGTGGGAAAACATATTGATAATGAAAGAAAAACATTCAATTGATGATGTAGTTTATGTTGGTGATACATTAAAAGATAAAATCCAATCAACTAAGGCGGGTGTTAAATTTATTCACGCTGCTTATGGATTTGGTGTTATTGAAGATGATGAATATAAGATTTGTTCACTAAAAGAATTACCTTCTTTAGTTGAGAAAGTCTTTAATTTAAATTAGTTTCAACGTTTTTAAAACGTAAAATAAAGGGGGAAACAGTATGAATTTTAAAAAGAAAGGTGCTGGAACAAACGACTCTCCTTTAAAGTTGAATTATAAGCGAACCTTTATTATTGGATTTGCTTTTTTTGGAATTCTTCTTTTATGGCAAGTTTACGATTCTTGGTGTCCTACATTTTTAACTGAGCTTTTTAAAGAAGCTTTAGGAGCAAAAGAAGAAAAAGATGTTCAATATCTAGTTGGTATTATGATGGCTATTGATAATCTTGCAGCGTTAATTTTATTACCTATATTTGGTAAATTATCAGATAAAACACATACTAAATTAGGAAAGAGAATGCCTTTTATTATTGCAGGAACGATAGCTTGTGCAATCGCATTCCCATTTATTCCAGTAGCGTTCCATTATCATAATTTAGTTGGAACAATAATTGTAATGGCAATAGTTGTTTTCTTTGCAATGATGTATAGAAATCCAGCAGTTGCTTTAATGCCTGATATTACACC
>CAVEUC010000048.1:0-2237 GCA_963619035.1 Lachnospiraceae bacterium GAM79 | reverse complement strand
AAATTCCTACAAGAATAATTCTTGTAAGCATTAATTTTAAATTTAATTTATTGTTAAGGGTATAATGAAGATGCTCAATTCAGGTACAGTAAAAATGTACAATTTGGGTATCTTCTTTTTGTTGTATAATTTTCATATGCGGAGGTAATTGCGTATGATGAATTATATATGACATTTAAATTATTTGAAAAGTTGTGGTATCATTCCGAATTTTTCTGAACTGGAACGTTTATACAATAAAAATCGAAGAACATTAAAAAAATACTATGATAATGGTGGTATTACTAAGAGAAAGAAAAGGGGATATCATAGTGAATTTGATGATTACATCTATAATTAAAACTAAATTTGAAGAGCCTGGTAATACAAAACGAGGTGTATATGAATTTCTTTTAGATAAATATGAAATAAATACTTTATATAATAATTTCAAGTCATATTGTCTTAGAAAAGGTCTTAAATTATCCAAATTATCATTAACACCACATCCAAGATATGAAACAGATCCTGGTGAACATCTTCAGGTGGATTGGAAGGAAGATTTAGAACTTGTTAGTAGGTATGGTGAAGTATTTAACTTTAATATTTATTTAGCTACACTTGAATATTCAAGGAAACATGTATTTTTATATACTGCTAATAAAACAGAATCTGATTTTTTAAGATGTACAATTAATACCTTTAAAATATTAGGTGGATTACCTAAAAGATAAGTACAGATAATATGAGTGCTATAGTTACTGTAAAAGGAAATAAAAAATATAAACACCCTAAGATATTAGCTTTTGAAAAAGATACTGGTGTAAAAATTAAGCTTTGTAAAACTAGAACTCCTCAAACTAAAGGAAAAGATGAATCTGCCAATAGATTTGTTAATAGACTTAATGCTTATAATAATGATTTTGAAGATTTAAATGATTTACTAAGAATTATTGATAATCTTAATCTTAGATGTAATGAAGAATGTAATCAAACAACTAAAATACCACCTAATATACTATTTCGAAAAGAAAAAGAATACTTATTACCTTTGCCAAATCAAGTTATGCTAGAATCATATCTTGATAGTTCGTTTATAAAAACAGTCCCTGAAACTATGCTTATAAATTATAAAGGTAACTCGTATTCTGTTCCTAAAGAGTATATTGGAAAATCTGTTAAATGCGTACCAGATAATAATAAACTCTATATCTATTTTAACACAAAATTAATTCATGTTTATGATATTTCATTAAATAAAATTAACTATGATAAATTTGATTATATAGATGTGTTTAAAGCTATTACTAAATCCGATAGTCTGGATATAGAGAAACTTGCGCTTGAAAATTTAGAAAGGTTTAATAAACATGGAAAATAATTAAAATAAATTAATTAATAATTTAGATAAGCTTAATCTTCTTGCCATGAAGAATTATTTAAATCAATATATAGACTTATCTAACAATAATAAAATTTCTTTTATTGATGCTTTATATAATTTAACTACACTTGAAATAAATGCTAAAAAGGAAAGAGCTGATAGAGCTGTAATTACTACTGCACACTTTCCTTATATTAAAAGATTTTAAGATTTTGATTTTGATTTTCAGCCCGAATTAAATAAAGCTGAAGTCTTAGATTTAAAATATCTTAGATTCTTTGATGATTTTTCAAACATCTTATTTATAGGTATGCCAGGTGTTGGTAAAACACACCTTGCTACCTCAACTGGTATAGAAGCTGCCACTAATGGTAGATCAACATATTTTATAACTTATCATGAACTTTGTCTTCAACTCAAAAGAGCTCAATTAGAAAACAGGCTTGAAAATAGAATAAAACATTTCTTTTCTTATAGTTTATTAATAATTGACGAAGTTGGTTATCTTCCTATGGATATAGAAGCTTCAAATCTTTTATTTCAACTTATATCTAAAAGATATGAAAAGAAATCTACTATTATTACTTCTAATAAGCCATTATATAAATGGCATGAAATATTTGGTGATGCTGTACTTGCTAATGCTATATTAGATAGATTATTACACCACTCTAAAGTTATCACTATAAACGGTCCTTCTTATAGAACAAAAGACTACTTCATCGAAAAGTAGTCCACAAATCCCTTAAGGGATTGTTATATTAATTAATAATTTTACAAAATAACTGTAACCTAATTGTTCATTTTCATATTGACTTTAATATTTTAGGGACTAGAGAGGACAAAAAAACAGTTTTGAACATTTTGAGTTCTT
>CAVEUC010000047.1:2284-15011 GCA_963619035.1 Lachnospiraceae bacterium GAM79 | reverse complement strand
TATATAAGGTATATGATAACGGTCACAAAGCTGTTAATGATTTTTCAATCGATATCGCTGACAAAGAATTTATTGTATTTGTCGGCCCTTCAGGATGCGGAAAATCTACAACTTTAAGAATGATTGCAGGTCTTGAGACAATCACTGCTGGTGATTTATTTATAGGAGACACTTTGGTAAATGATATGGAACCTAAAGATAGAGATATAGCAATGGTTTTCCAAAGCTACGCTTTATATCCGCATATGACAGTTTATGAAAATATGGCATTTGGTTTAAAAAATAGACATTTACCTGCAGATGTCATTAAAGAAAAAGTTTTAAATGCTGCAAAAATTCTCGATATTGAAGAATATCTCGATAGAAAACCAAAAGCGATGTCAGGTGGTCAAAGACAACGTGTCGCTTTAGGTAGAGCATTAGTTCGTGATCCTAAAGTATTTTTACTTGACGAACCATTAAGTAACTTAGATGCAAAATTAAGAGCTCAAATGAGAACAGAAATTACAAAGCTCCATAAAAGTTTAGGAACTACCTTTATTTATGTTACTCACGATCAAGTCGAAGCTATGACTATGGGTACAAGAATCGTCGTTATGAAACTTGGCTACGTTCAACAAATTGATACTCCTATGAATTTATATAATGAACCATATAACAAGTTTGTCGCTGGATTTATCGGATCTCCTCAAATGAATTTCTTTAATGTATCTTTAACTAGAAATGATGATTTAGTACATGTAAATTTTGAAAATGAATCAAAATTAGATTTACATTATGAAAAATTGTCAAAGATTCATGACGATTATTTACATGGTGATAAAAAAGTAATTTTTGGTATAAGACCTGAACATTTAAATATTTCTTCTAAAGAAACAGGGTTAAAATGTGCTGTTGAAGCTGTTGAACATTTAGGAAATGAATGCATAGTATATGGAAAACTTAAATCTGATATAGGAGAATTTTCACTTAAAGATGATGGAAATAACGTCATCGTTAAAGTTATTGAAGGAACCAAAGTTGAAGTTGGTGATGTTATTTCACTAGTTGTTAATGAGGATAAAGTGCATTTCTTCGATGGTGAAACTGAAGTTACAATCATGAAGAAGATTCCTGATTCAATTTCTACAAAAGCAAAGATTTTAAATGGTAAAATTACTATTTTTGGTGAAAAAGCTGAAGCTAACGAAGTGTATAAAAATTCTATTGCTGAAGATACTGAATTTAGTGTTGAAATTTCTCCATCAAGCATTGTTAAAGGAACTACTTTTAGCTTACCAGTATTAAAAGTAGAAAAAGTAGATGATAAGAATTTAGCTCATTTAAAATGCGGTGACAGCTGCATCTTTGCTTTAGTCGATAATGATGTTAAAGAAGGAAGTGAATATAAATTTGATTTATTATATGACAAATTAAAGATTTCTATTGATGGTGAAACAATATTAACACCAATTAATAATAGCGTTGAGTTTGTCGGTAAATTCTCTAAGAAAGAAATTAGAGAACTTGTTGGTAAGAAAAAAGAAAGAGTATATCACTTCTATTACAATATTGGAAGTTACCAAGTTGAAGCTCCAGTTGATAATGGGTTTAAGATTAATTCTATAGATAAGAATGCATGTTATAAAAAAGATTATAGATATATTATCGATAGAGATAAAATCGCAATTTATCTAGAAGAAGGCGGATTGCAAGGTGAAGTTGTTTCAATATTAGATTACGGATATAAAAAATATGCAGATGTTGTAATCAATGATACTCACGTATTGTTAAATGCAGATGAACATACGCAATTAGGTCCGATAAGTCTTAGGTTCGATGGTAAAGATGTGGAAGTTTATTCAACGACAATCGATATGAAAATTTGTTAGTTTAGCTTATGGAGATTAAGGTAAAAGATAAAATTATTGATATTGAGCCGAATTCAAAACCTTATCTTTTAAAAAGGATTGTTGCTGATTTGTTTGATGTTGGTGTATTATTCTTTGTTTGGTTCATGTTAAATTTAGGTTTCTTCAATTCGGGGATGGCAAATACATACAATATGCACATCACTACACAAACTAAAATTAAAGATAGTGCAATGCTAACTAGTGGATATGGTGAAATGAAATATGTTGATGATGATACTTCGACTCAAGGATATATCATTTATACCGAAGAAAATACAAATAAAGAGTACATTGTAGTTAAAAAAAGTGAGCCAACTGAAGAAGAAAAAAAGCAATATTCTAGCATTATGAATAGCAGCCAAGCTTATAAAGATGCTGTATTCGGAGCAAGTGTTCATAGGTATGTAATAAGCGGATTCTCTTGTTTATTATCAGAAGGAATTTTCTTCTTATTAGTACCACTAGTTAATAAAAAAAGAGCTACTTGTGGACAATTATTGATGGGCATATCTTTATATTCCATAAGATATCAAAAATATGCTCGTTGGTATCATGTATTATTTAGATTCTTATTTATTTATTTTATTGAAAGTTTATTAATCTATTTAATATGTGGTATCTATACTTTTATGTTAATTCCAGTTTTAAGTTTAATAATTATGCTTATTAGTAAAAACACTAATAGAGTAATAAGAGACTACATAACTGGAACGATGTTAATTGAGAATAAGTCATATATTCCAATTAATTAAAAAAAATAAATAAAAATCTTTTTATAAATTTATTAGGGAGGAAAAAATATGAAAAGAAAAACATTATTACTTGCAGGAAGTATTATTCTTGCAAGCGTTGGAGGACTAACAAGTTGTGGAGGAAGTAAAAAAATCACTGTTTGGGTTGGTGAAGAATCGTCAGCATTTTATCAACAAAAATGTAATGAATTTTTAGAAAAAAATGCAGATTTTGGCTACACAATTGAAGTTAAAGGTGTCGATACAGGATCAGTTGCTGGAACAGTTATGCAAGATGCTTCAGCTGCAGCAGATATTTATACTGTCGCTCACGATAATATCGGTAAATTAGCAGCAAAACAATGCGCTAAACCTATTACTGATACAACTTTAATTAGTCAAATTGAAGATGATAACCCACAATCATTTAAAAATGTTATTTACTCAACATTAAATGGCAAATCATATTTATATGGTGCTCCATATATTTCACAAGCTTTATTCTTATATTACAACAAGGATTTAGTAACTGATGAACAAGCTAAATCTTTTGAAGGACTTACTGAAGCTGCTAAAGACGCTGGTAACAAAGGTTGGACAGTAACCGGAACTGATGGATATAATTTCTCATACACTTTACTTGCTACAAATGTAAAAGATCATTCTACTTCAGTTAAGATTTATGAAGGCGCAACTCCAGATGGTTCAACAAAAGGTGCATCTTATGTTCAAGGCGATGATCAAATTGCATTAGTTAGATATACTCAAAGAGCAATTAAAGATACAAATGGTTTTAAATGGGCTTCTTCAGATGGATGGGATGCTGATTTAAGAAATAAAGGTGTCTGCGCTGTAATCGGTGGAGCATGGCATTATAACACTGCTAAAGCTGCAGTCGGTGAAACAAAATTAGGTATGGCTCTCATTCCTACAATGACTTTAACAACTGCTGATTGTGAAGGTTTAACTAGTGTTAAAGCTGGTGATGAATATCGTGGTGGAACTTTTGCTGATTGTAAATGTTTCTTAATTAATGCTAAGTCTGATACAAGTAAATATGCTGCAGAACAAACTTTAATTAAATATTTAACAAGTAAAGAAGTTCAAAATGAATCATTTAAAGAATGTTTAAATGTTCCAGCATATAGTGGTTCAAGCGAATATATTAAAACTTTATATGATTCAAAAACTATAACAGAAAACCAATATTTATTAGCAAGCTGTCAAACTGCTATGGCTGATTGGGGAATCCCTCAACCTTTCATTACAGGTTCTTTAAATACATATTTCTATAGTAAAAACGCACCAGACGTTCTTAAAGCTATGATTGATGGTACATCATATCCAACAACTGGTGATAAAATTATTACTGAAACTGAAACTTTAGACGGCATAAGAAAAGGTTTATATATGATGGAATACATTTGGAATAGAGGAAGCAATCCTTCAACATTCCCTGAAACATTACCATCACAAATCTCAAAATAATATTTTAAAATTTATATTCTTTTTCGTGAGTTAATTCTCACGAAAAGAAAAAAAGAAAGGAGAATATATGGCTGCTTTTAAAAGAAAAATAGAAAAAAAGCCAAAGGAGAAAAAGCCTAATTTCTTTGTAAGATTCGGTTATAGATTTAAAAATTGGTTTGTTAATTTCCATAAAAGATTCGTTGATGGAAGTATCGGAACTAAGTTGTCTCACTTTATCTTTGGTGCAGGTAATTTCTATAATAAGCAATTTATTAAAGGCTCGATATTTTTAATATTACAAGTTGCTATTATTTTATTTATGGTTTTGTGTCCTGAAATTAATGGAACTCCTTATGGATATAAAGCTTTAATAAATTTAGGTTTAACAAATGCAACTGAAGGTGGAGATTTTGATCCGATTACTGGTGATTTAACTACGCCAACAGATTGTAAACTTGTCATCTTGTTTGGTTTTGTTACAATCGCTGTAATTATTATCTATTTTATGTTGTGGATAAAAAATATTGAATCTTCATATAAAGCTGATATGGATAAAAAAGTTGGTAAAAAACCTTCTACATTTAAAGAAGATTTAAAAGAATTATTAGATGGAAAATTTCATGTTTTAATGCTTACTCCAACTTGTATAGCTGCTTTAATTTTTACTATTTTACCAACAGTTTTCATGATTAGTTTAGCTTTTACATCATATAACGATAAAGATATGGCTGATTTAGGAACTAACCTTTTTAGTTGGACTGGAATTGACAATTTCGTTCACGTTTTTACAGGTGAAGGAAGTTTAGGTTTTGAAATTAAAAATAGATTTTTCCCAGTATTAGGATGGACATTTGTTTGGGCTATATTAGCTACAGTAACATGTTACTTTGGTGGAATTATCCTAGCTTTATTAATTAATAAAAAAGGGTTGGTTGGTAAAAAAGTATTTAGAACAATATTTATTTTAACAATTGCTATTCCTCAATTCATTTCTCTTCTTGCTGTTAGAAATATATTAGGTGAATACGGACCTATAAATTCATTGCTTCAAAATTTAGGTTGGACATCTGGACCAATTGGATTTTTAGGACTTAAGACTAGCGATAGCGAAGTTTTAGCTAAAGTAATGGTTATCGTTATTAATATGTGGCTAGGTATTCCTTATACAATGTTGATGACTAGCGGAATTTTAATGAATATTCCTGCTGATTTATACGAAGCTGCAACAGTTGATGGTGCTAGTAGGATGAAGATGTTTTTTAAGATTACATTACCTTACGTTATATTCGTCACAACGCCTTATTTAATTTCTAGCTTTGTTGGAAACATCAACTCATTTAATACCATTTATTTATTAACTGGAGGCGGACCAACTTATACTGGTTATCAAGCTGGTGGAACTGACTTGTTAGTTACTTGGTTATATAAGGTTACAATCGACCAAGGTGAATATAATACTGGTGCAGTTATCGGTATTTTCACATTTATTATAACTGCAACGATTACGCTTATTACTTACCGTAGAAGTAAAGCTTATAACGAGGAGGATACTTTCCAATGATAGAAAATACATTAACTAGAAAAAAGAAGTATAGAAGTCAAAAAGCTGCTAATAGAACTTCACTCGTTATAACTTACATTGTTTTGATTATAATGGCTATTATATGGCTTGTTCCATTTGTTTGGATCTTATTATCTTCGTTTAGGTGTGAATATACTGCAGACGGAACATTCATCGGAACAGTTACAAGCAATTTCTTCCCAAAAGGATTAGGAATTAAGAATTATGCTGATTTATTTACTTCAACTTATTATGGTGTTGATTATGCGTTCTTAAGATGGATGGGCAATACATTATTAGTTGCAGTTTGTGATTGTGTAATATCGACTTTCTTAGTATTATCAGTTGCTTATTGTATGTCTAAATTAAAATTTAGATTACGTAAAACGTTCATGAATTTAGCAATGATTATCGGTTTATTTCCTGGATTCTTATCAATGATTGCAATTTATTTCTTGCTTAAATCTATTGGTTTAACAGGCAATCCAAATAATCCAAGCATTTCATTACTAGGTTTAATTCTTTCTTATAGTGCTGGTGCTGGATTAGGCTTCCAAGTTGCTAAAGGATTCTTTGATGTTATTCCTAACTCTTTAGTAGAATCAGCAAAGCTAGATGGATGTAGCAATTTTAAAATTTTCTTAAAGATAATTCTCCCATTATCTAAACCAATTATTATTTATCAAGCGTTGATGAGTTTTACTGGACCATGGATGGACTTCATTTTTGCTAAAGTTATTATTGGAACTGGTAATCCTGAAAACTGGACTGTTTCAGTTGGCTTATACTCATTATTATTTGGGGAACATGCTGATACAAACTTGTTTACTCAATTTGCTGCAGGATGTGTAGTCGTGTCTATTCCAATCGTAGCATTATTTATGTGGTTACAACGTTACTATGTAGAAGGAGTAACAGCTGGAGCTGTTAAAGGGTAATAAGTTAATATAATCATAATTAAAAGTCTCTTAAGCAAATATTTTATTTCTAAAGAGACTTTTTTATTTATTTTATTAAAAATTAATTAAAAGTAATTGTTTACTAAATTTTGTTTTTTTGGTTGTAATAAAATTTGTGTTTAGTTAGATCTTATATTTCTACTTTTACTATAAAGTAGTTTTTATTTGATATATTTATGATTGGCCTTTAATTCTTACAAGCTATGAATAGCGTACTAAATGATTTGGTATTAATGTTATTGATAGCATAAATACTAAATGTTTTGATAATGACTAATTTTTCTTTAAGAATATAAGTGTTTTTTAAATTTTATTGCTGAAAGATAAAAACTCATAATATTTTTATTGATTAAATAATTTTTATATTATTTAAATTTAAACATTTTTGTTAAAAGCTTTATCAAAAGAAAAAGTTTAATAAATATAAATTGATTAACGTTATAAAAAAACTAAACAATATTGAAGTATTTATACTTTGGCATAAAATGAACAGTAAATTTTGGCATAAAAAATTCCCTTAGTTTTAACTTAATTTAGTCAAAACTAAGGGAAACTTTAATTTTTTCTGGTGCGAGAAACGGGAATCGAACCCGTATGAGTCACCCCACACGCCCCTTAAACGTGCGCGTCTACCAGTTCCGCCATTCTCGCGCATGTATAAATATAACAAATATACATTAAAAAATAAAGAAGAAAATTAAACTTAAGCAAACATTCCTGGCCAGAAGAGATAAAAACTTCCCCAGAGTAATAAGAAGTATGTAGCAAGTGTTGCTAAATCCATAATCGTAGTGATAAGTGGACCAGTAACAACAGCTGGATCGAGTTTAATTTTTGAAATTAAGAATGGAAGTGAGGCTCCGATAATTTTTGATAATAATATTGTTACAAATATTGAAATCGATACAATACCTGATAACGTTAACCAAACCATCCATTCAGCTTCACCGTTAGCGATAGGCCAAAATTCATTAGGAATATTGACAATATTTACAGAGAACATAAACATACAGAATCCAAATGTAAACACAGTGGTGATACTAGAAACGATTAAAGCAACTCTAAATTCTTTCCATAAGACTTTAAAATAGTCTTTCATTTCAAAGTCTCCAGTTGCTAATCCTCTAATAATTAAAGTAGAAGATTGAGAACCTGAATTTCCTCCTGTGTCACAAAGAGTTGTTAAGAAAACACTTATTGCGGTTAAAGATCCGATTAAGAATTGGAATTGATCTTGAAGGAAAATAGATCCGATATTTAAAACCATAAGCACTATAAGCCAAGGAATACATTTAAAAGCCAACTTAATAACAGGAGTATCCATATATCCATCTTTTAATGGAGCGACATTAGCCATAGCTTCAATATCTTCACTGTTTTCTTTTTCGATGACATCGACGATATCGTCAATTGTAATAATACCAGTTAATTTTTTATCATCATTTAATACTCCAATTGCATTTAAATCGTAACGTTTAAATATTTTAGCAACTTCTTCTTGGTCGGTATTAACATTGACAGTTTCAAAGTTAGTGTCAGCGATATCTATTAATTTTTCTGTAGGTTCAGCAAAGATTAAATCATCCAAATTTAAAACTCCAACTAAATCGAATTTTTTATTTTTTACGAACAATGTATAAATTGTTTCAGCATTTCTTCCTATCTTTCTAATAATATCCATAGCTTCACTGACAGTGTTATAGTCTAAAAGAGTAATGAATTCAGTTGTCATAATACTACCAGCTGTATCATCTTTATATCCTAGTAATTTATTAATATCATTTCTTTGATCTTTAGTTGTATTTTTTAAAACTTTGTCGACGACATTAGCAGGCCATTCTTCTAAAGAGTCAGCAAGTTCATCGTTACTAGATTCTTTAACTAAAGAAGCAACTTCTTCATTAGTTAAACTAGAAATGATAACCTCTTGTAAAGAAGGATCTAACTCACTAAAAAATTCAGATGTGATAGAAGGTTTAATAATTTTAAAAATTATCAAAATTAATCTTATATTTTCGTAATTATCTTCATCTAAATCTTCTAAAGATTCAGCAATATCGATAGGAGCATAATCATCAAAAATATCTTTAACTTTTTGATAGTTTTTAATTTTTAAAGCTTCGAATAATTCGTTTTTAATTAATTCTAAATTTCTTTCCATACCGCTATTATAAATATTAATATTTTGAAAAGCAAACTAAAAAAGTATTAAAAAAATGTTACTTTTAATATAAATATTAACATTCGCCTAAAAGTATAGTTTTATTTAGGTTTTATTATTTGATTTTTTTTATTTCTGTCTTAAAATATAGATACAAGGAGAAAAAATATGAAAAAAAATAAATTTTTATTCGTTTTAACATTAACAGCTGGACTCGTAGGGTTAGTTGGCTGTAACGAGGCTGTACCTGCTACTGAACAATATAAGGTTTATCAAGCTTATGTTGCTAATGGAGGTGAATTATCATATGAAGATTGGCTTGCTTCTATAAAAGGTGATAAAGGTGATAAAGGTGATAAAGGCGAAGCTGGTGAAAAAGGTGAAACTGGTGAAAAAGGTGAAACTGGTGATAAAGGTGAAACTGGTGCAACTGGTGAAAAAGGAAAAGATGGAACTAGTGTTTTAACTGGAACTGGTGCTCCAACAAGTTCAACAGGAAATGTCGGAGATTCTTATATCGATTTAGTTACTTGGGATTTCTATACAAAATCTGAAAGTGGCTGGACAAAAGCTGGAAACATCAAAGGCGATAAAGGAAATGCTGGTAAAGATGGTGCTGATGGACAAGATGGAAAAGACGGCACTAATGGTACTAACGGTAAAGACGGAACTAACGGTACAAATGGTAAAGATGGTGCTGATGGTAAAGATGGTACCGATGGTAAAGATGGCGAAGACGGAACTAGTTTCTTAACTGGAACTGGTGCTCCAACAAGTGAAACCGGAAAGGTTGGCGATGCTTACGTCGATTTATCAACTTGGGATTTCTATACAAAATCAGAAAGTGGCTGGACAAAAGCCGGAAACATCAAAGGTGCAACTGGTGAAAAAGGTCAAGATGGTGTTGACGGAACAGATGGTAAAGATGGCGAAGACGGAAAAGATGGTGAAAATGGTAAAACTGCTTGGGGTAGTACAATCGTTCCATCAGTTGGTGGATACATCATTCCTTCATTAGGAAGCGCATTAGAAGGCGAAGAAATTACTTATACTGCTTACGCTGATGATGGATATTACTTAAATGCAATCTATTTAAATAATGTTCCTCAAACAATTGTAAATAGTACTGTTACAGCTAAGATGGTTGAACACGGATATGTTGTTAGAGCAGAATTTAAAGTTGCTGAAGTAACAATTAACGGAAAAGGATATAAAACTATCGATGAAGCTGTTGCTGCTGCTGGTGAAAGTGATGTTATTAAATTAGCATCTGATACAGTTGCAACTACAAAATTTGAGCCTACAAAAGCTTTATCTATTGATTTAAACGGACATACACTTGAAGCAAGAATTAACGCAAAGAGTGGAGCTAAAGTAACTCTTAAAAATGGTACAATTACAAAAATGTTAAGTGGTGAAGAAGATAGTACAATCGTTGCTGAAAATGTTGTTTTTGGTGATAGTGGTCTTTTCCAACCTACAAAAGATGGTGAATCTCTCAATTGGAGTTTTAAAAATTGTACATTCTCTGATAATGGATTAAACCTTGCTTTCTCAACAAATTCATCATTTAATAATGATGGAACATCATATGGTAGAATGAGCTTTGAAGGTTGTACATTTAATACTAATTCAGAACACGGAGACGAATCAGCATTTATGATTAACGTAATGGCTGATGTAACTCTTGATAAATGTACGTTTAATGCTTCTAGACAATGTTTAATGGTTAGAAACGGTAATGTAACTGTTACAAATTCAGTATTTAATTATGATGGTGGATACGATGGTACTGATGGTGGTTATTACCTTGATGGTGTATATAGAGACGGTAACCGCGTTGCTACTGCAATGATTTCAGCTGGTGATTCTGGAACTAACGAGCCTTATCCAGGAAGCGTAGTTTTAACTCTTGGTGAAGGTAATACTTATAATTCAACTGCAACTGATACAGAGAATCATAAGTTATTATATGTAAATAGCAGTAATATTGAAGGAAGATCAACTGTTGTTAATGTTTCAAGTGCTGATTATGAATTATTAAAGAGTGGTACTGTTGTTTATAGTGGTGCAAAATATGCTACATTAAAAGTTGGTGATGCAAAAACTGATGCTACAGCTACAGTTAATGGAGTTTCATATACTTCATTAGATGAAGCTGTTGCTGCTGCTGGTGAAAGTGATGTTATTAAATTAGCATCTGATACAGTTGCAACTACAAAATTTGAGCCTACAAAAGCTTTATCTATTGATTTAAACGGACATACACTTGAAGCAAGAATTAACGCAAAGAGTGGAGCTAAAGTAACTCTTAAAAATGGTACAATTACAAAAATGTTAAGTGGTGAAGAAGATAGTACAATCGTTGCTGAAAATGTTGTTTTTGGTGATAGTGGTCTTTTCCAACCTACAAAAGATGGTGAATCTCTCAATTGGAGTTTTAAAAATTGTACATTCTCTGATAATGGATTAAACCTTGCTTTCTCAACAAATTCATCATTTAATAATGATGGAACATCATATGGTAGAATGAGCTTTGAAGGTTGTACATTTAATACTAATTCAGAACACGGAGACGAATCAGCATTTATGATTAACGTAATGGCTGATGTAACTCTTGATAAATGTACGTTTAATGCTTCTAGACAATGTTTAATGGTTAGAAACGGTAATGTAACTGTTACAAATTCAGTATTTAATTATGATGGTGGATACGATGGTACTGATGGTGGTTATTACCTTGATGGTGTATATAGAGACGGTAACCGCGTTGCTACTGCAATGATTTCAGCTGGTGATTCTGGAACTAACGAGCCTTATCCAGGAAGCGTAGTTTTAACTCTTGGTGAAGGTAATACTTATAATTCAACTGCAACTGATACAGAGAATCATAAGTTATTATATGTAAATAGCAGTAATATTGAAGGAAGATCAACTGTTGTTAATGTTTCAAGTGCTGATTATGAATTATTAAAGAGTGGTACTGTTGTTTATAGTGGTGCAAAATATGCTACATTAAAAGTTGGTGATGCAAAAACTGATGCTACAGCTACAGTTAATGGAGTTTCATATACTTCATTAGATGAAGCTATCGCAGCAGCAAGTGATGGTGATACAGTTACTTTTGCTGGCGATTATACTCCAAGTGAAGATATTGCTATTACAAAATCTATTAATCTTGATTTAGGTGGACATGAAGTTACATTAAATAAAGGAATTAGAATTGAATTTGCAGGAACTGGAGTTAATGCTTCAATATCAAATGGAAGCATTAATTCAGCTGATATTCCTCTTGATGTATCAAACGGTGCTACTGTTACTTTTGATAAGCTTGACGTTGAATCCCAAGAATGCTCAATTTTAGCTACATACGGATCAAAAGTCATTGTTAATGGTGGAACTTATACAGCAAAAGATAATGGTGTCATTATGACTAATGGTTCAACAGGCCAAGGAAATAATACTATTGAAATTAATGGCGGTACATTTAATGCTAATATTCAATCTTCAGGATATATTGCTTGTGGAATTTATGTAGCTAATAGCGATACTGTAAATGTTAATGCTGGTACATTTAATGTTATTAATGGTGTTGGTATCTTAGCTCGTTCTGGATCAACTGTAGTTAGTAATGATGTTGTTTTCAACATTACTTCTACAGAAGGCGGAATTACATCAGGTTGGGTAGGCGATACAAAAATTATGGTTCCTACAGGAAAAGAAGTCGTTTTAGACTTACTTGCAGGATATCCAGGTGGAACTCCAACTGCTACAGCTAAAAATGTATATACATTACAATAATAAATATTTAAAGTTTATATTATAAAAAATAATAAAACTGGCAACATTAATATGTTGTCAGTTTTTATTTTAATGAATAAAAATATTGCAAGTGATATAAGAATTTAAATTCGAAGTTTTTTATTTAAAAGTTTAAATTATGTATATTAAAG
>CAVEUC010000047.1:934-2274 GCA_963619035.1 Lachnospiraceae bacterium GAM79 | reverse complement strand
AGAATTTCTTTTTTAATAAACATAAATTTAATTGAGGCATTTTTAGGTAAATAGTTGTGTTTTATCTTGAAAAAAAGCATTTTTGATTTCATAATATTAATAATTAAAAAGGGACATTGAAATGACTATAGATACATTTATTGAATACAATTTTGCACCTATTATTGGTGTACTATTCCAAATTATTATCTTATTATTTAGTAAATATTTTAATAAAAAAGAAAAAATAGTATTTTCTATAACGATTTGTTTAGAAATTTTAGAATTATTATCGTATAACATAGAATTTATGTTTGCTGAAGGGACTACATATAGCGTTTGGAGAGTTGTTTTTTCAGTGATTAGTTACATAATTAGGCCTGCATTGATATATCCTTTTGTATATATGCTTAGACCTGAAACACATTCTAAATACAATAAATTATGGTATTTAGATTTGATTCCGATGTTTTTTGTAATTGTTGTTCAACAATTTGCTTTCTATACTAATTGGGTATTTTATTATGATTCAAGCAATATATTTTATAGAGGTCCTTTAGGATATGTATCTCACGCTATAACTATTTTATATTTATTAGAAGTCTCTGGATTGTTGATGGTTAATAAATATAGAAATAAGAAGTTTAATTTAGGCTTAATTTTAGTCATTTTCTTATACGTTGCTATGTCGATGATATTTGAAAGCTTATTCGATATTAGATCATTAGGAATAAGCGCTGGGGTTTTCTCAATCGTCTTCTTTATGTTCTATTTACAAACTAATAAACTTAATGATCTTATGGATGAATTAAGAGTCATTAGTGAAACTGATTCTTTATCTAAACTTTATAATAGATATGCTGGAGAAAAGATGATAAATGAAGCAATATCTAAAAAGAATAGTGGTGTTTTTATGATTTTTGATATTGATCATTTTAAAACTATTAACGATACATATGGTCATGGTGTTGGTGATGAAGCTATTATTAAAATTGCAGAAACTGTAAAAGAAGTATTTGATTCAAACGATATAAATATTAGATTAGGTGGAGATGAATTTGCTATTTATTCTCCTAATTATAATAACTATCCTGAAATTAAAGAGAAAATTGAGACATTTTTTACCAAAATAAACGCTATACGATTATCAAAAGATGAAAATTATGTAATCAATTTATCCATTGGTTTAGTTGAATTAAACGAGAATTTATATTCTAATTTCGATTTAATTTATAAAGAAGCTGATGTAAAACTTTACGAAGCTAAAAAACACGAAGGAAACTATATTTATTATTAAATAATTAAAATATTAAAATTTTATTAAAGAATTTTTAGTGAATTCTTTAATTTTAAAATTCAAA
>CAVEUC010000047.1:0-924 GCA_963619035.1 Lachnospiraceae bacterium GAM79 | reverse complement strand
ATTCAAAGTGATAAACTAATTTACGTTAGTGAGGGATTAATTATGGAAAAGAAAATTTTAGTAGAAACAAGTGCTAGACATATTCATTTAACTCAAGAAGCACTTGAAATTTTATGCGGAGAAGGATATCAATTAGAAGTTAAAAAAATGTTAAGCCAACCTGGTCAATTTGCTTCTAATACTAAATTAGATATTATCGGACCTAAAAAGACATTATCTGGAGTTTCAATTTTAGGACCAGTTAGAGATCATTGCCAAGTTGAAGTCAGTTTAACTGATGCTAGAACTTTAGGTGTAAGTGCTCCTATTAGAGAATCTGGCGATATTAAAGGAAGTGCACCTATTAAAATCATCAATCCTGCAAATGGCAATACATTAGAATTAAGTGAAGGATTAATCATCGCAAAAAGACATATTCATATGACTCCTGAAGATGCTGAAGAATTTGGCGTTAAAAACGGAGAAATCGTCAAAGTAAAAATTAGTGGAACAGGAAGAGAAACAATTTTTGGAGATACAGTTGTTAGAGTTTCTCCTAAATATGCTTTAGCAATGCATATCGATACTGATGAATCTAACGCTTCTTGTGCTTTTGGACAAGTTTACGGAGAAATCGTTAAATAATGGAAAAAAGATACACCCATAAATGTGTCGGTACATGCTCTCAATCAATCGAAGTAATCTACGATGATGAGACAAATAAAATCATCGATATAAACGTAGTTGGTGGTTGTAACGGAAATTTAAAAGGAATCAAAGCATTAGTTCAAGGTATGGATATTGATGAATGTATTTCTAGACTTAAAGGTATTCAATGTAGAAATAGACCTACATCTTGTCCTGATCAATTAGCAGTAGCTTTAGAAGAATTAAAAAAGAATTAATTAAAAATACAGAGATTTAATCTCTGTATTTTATTTTTAT
>CAVEUC010000046.1:0-42015 GCA_963619035.1 Lachnospiraceae bacterium GAM79 | reverse complement strand
TAGTATTTTATTAGTTTTTTATTAACATAGAATTAAAATTAAACTTTAAAATTTAATTAAAGTTTTAGTTTCTTTAATTTACAAAATTTAATAATAACGCTATTTTTTATTTTATAAAATCTTTATTTTTAAGCTTTTTAATGATATACTTTTAAAGCATTTTATAGAAAGGATTTTTAATTATGGCAAAAGGAAATAGAGATTCACTCATACTTAAATGTACAGTTTGCGGAGAAGAAGCTTACATTACTAGTAAAAACAAGAAAAACAATCCAGATAAATTAGTAAAAGAAAAATTCTGCCCACATTGTAGAAAGAAAACAACATTTAAAGAGAAGAAATAATGGTTAAAACCTTTAGATTTAACGATCCTGATGAATTAATCTCAAATACGTATATCGTTGGAGAAAAAGGCAGAGGTTGTTATATCGTCGATTTAGGTAAATTTGACGATAGAATGAGAAAATATATCAAAGAAAATCATAATTCTATCGTTTATGCCGTTTTATTAACTCACGGACACTTCGATCACATCAAAGGAATTAATGATATTGTCAAAGAGTACTCTCCTGTTATCTTTATTGAAAGAGAAGAGGAAGAGTTCTTAGAAAATACTCGTTTAAATTGCTCATGTATGATGGATGAAGAAGTGGTTGTTGATTATAAAAATAGAATTATAATCGATGATGAGGATGAAATTGACTTTAAAGATGGCTATATTTTCAAAGTCATATCTACAAAAGGACATACTGAAGGTAGCGTTTGTTATTTGGTAGAAAAAGAAAATGCTCTCTTTAGTGGGGACACATTATTTAAAAATGGTATTGGTAGATGCGATTTGCCAACTGGAAGTATCAAAGATATGAGAAATAGCTTAGATAAATTATCTAAATTAGATCCAAATTTGAATGTGTATCCAGGACATGGTGAACCAACAATACTAAAAAAAGAGTTTCAAAATTTAAAAAATATTTAAAAGGAGGCAAGAAAATGAACGTTACTGAATTAAGACCAGGAAATTATTTTATCGATAACGATAATATTTATTCTGTTCAAGACATCTTACTTAACAAAACAGCTATGAGAAAGATGGTTGCTAAACTTAAAGTTAAAAACTTAAGAACTGGTGCAATCACTGAAATGAGCGCTAATAGCGGATACCAAGTCGAAACTATTAGATTAGATAAGAAAAAGATGAATTATCTTTACGACGGCGGGGAAACATACGTTTTTATGGATCAAGAAACATATGAACAAGTCGAAATTGCTAAAGATAGATTAAAATGGGAATCACAATTCTTAAAAGAAAACTTAGAAGTTGAAATCGTCACATACGAAGATGAAATTTTAGGAATCAACCTTCCAGCTAAAGTAAGTTTACATATTACACACTGTGAACCAGCTGTAAGAGGTGATACTGTTAATAAAGCTACTAAAGAAGCAGTTCTTGAAACAGGACTTAAAGTTAGAGTTCCATTATTCATCAATAACGATGAAGACGTATTAGTTAGAACAGATACAGCTGAATACGACGGAAGAGCATAGTTATGGAATGGTGGGCTATATTACTCATCTGTATCGCTTGCGTAATCGGTGGAGCAGTAATTGGCTTCTTCGTCTCTAGATATTTCTTTCAAAAACAAATCGACAAGAACCCTCCAATCAATGAAGATATGATTAGAGCAATGTATATGTCTATGGGAAGAAAACCTAGCGAAGCTCAAATAAGATCTGTAATGAATAATGTTAATAAACATAAAAACTAAACACTAAAAGCACAATAAAATGTGCTTTTTTTAATACCTTTCAAATTAGTAATCATAATATGATAATAATAGTAGTAGAAGAAATTGTATAATTAAAAAGTCAATTAAAAATGCGATAACCATCGCATTTTTTCTTTATTGTTAATAACTTTTAATTAGTTTTCAACAATACTAATTTTATACTAATTATCTACTAATTCTATTTCATCCAAGTAATTTTGGATTCTGTACCATTTTTTATTCTTTGTATATTTGCCCTATGCTTAAAAACTAAGATACTCCAAGCGATTATAAGTAAAACTGGGTAATAGATAGAACATTTAGGACCAAAATTAAACCACATCAAATAATTAGATATTTCAAAACCATGTTCTTTAAAAGTAAATAAATATGTTATGTAAGTACCAATACCTAAAAGCATACCTAAAGCACTAGCAATAATAGAAGCTAAAGAAACGTACTTTTTAATTTTTAATGTAGCTAAAAATGAAGAAAATAAAACAGGTACAGCAAAATAAGTAGTAACGAGTTCAAATCCTCCAAATGTAGAAACAACCTTTCCACCTTTAAATTTTAAATATATAGAATACCCATGACCTATAATTGCACCGAATGGAACTAAATAATATGCTAACTGATTTAAAGTGTTTCCTTCTCCAAATGCATTTAATTCATTAAAATTAGGATTCATATAATTTTTAATATCTAAATTATATTCAAATAAATAAACAGCGATAATAAAAGGAACAACAAGCTTAAATATATCTAATAACATTACGATAATACCGGCTTTTTTACCTAAAACTCTCCCAGCATTAGTACCTCCTGTATTATGAGATCCATAATCTCTAATATCTTTACTATAAAAACGTTTAGAAATTACTACTCCAAAAGGAATACTCCCTATTAAATATCCAACTAAGAAACACGCTAACAATATTAAAACTCTCATATAAAATCCTTTCAACTATCTAATTTTATTCTTTTATTGACTTAAATTCTATATATTTAAACTTTGTTATACTATATATATAAATTTATCCCTATTTTATTTATAAAATAAATAAATAAAAAAGTTAATTTTTACTTATTTTTTTAGTATAATTATTTTATTATGGCAAAGAAAGAATATAATGCGGATAGCATAGAATTATTAGAAGGTCTACAAGCGGTAAGAAAAAGACCTGGAATGTACATTGGATCGACAAATGTATATGGATTACATCATTTAGTTTGGGAGATCGTCGATAACGCACTCGATGAAGCTTTAAACGGATATGGTAACAAAATCAGTGTCACTATTCATAAAGATAATAGTGTAACAGTAGTCGATGAAGGTAGAGGTATTCCTTGCGACATTCAAAAACAAACTGGAAAACCTGCTGTCGAACTTATTTTTACTACACTTCATAGCGGTGGTAAATTTAATGAAGAAGCATATGCGAATAGTGCTGGACTTCACGGTGTTGGAAGTAGCGTCACGAACGCTTTAAGTGAATTTGTTGATGTTACTAGTTTTTATCACGGAGAAATTTATCACATCAAATTTTCTAGAGGTGAAAAAATTCTCGTACCATTAGAAAAGTTAGGAAAAACATTAAAGCACGGTACAATCGTCACTTTTAAACCTGATAAAGAAATATTTTCAACTACAGAAATGAGTTATGATAGAATCTCAACCCATCTTCAAGAAGCAGCTTTCTTATTGAAAAAAGTTCGTTTTATTTTGGTTGATGAAAGAACAAATTCAAAAGATGAATTTTATTACGAAAATGGAATCAGTGAATATGTAAGCGAGATTAATGCTAATAAAAACGCTTTAGGTCAAGTTATCTATTTTGAAGGTACAGATCAAGGAATCACTGTAAATTGTGCCCTTCAATATTGTTATGATGACTATGGTGAAACTATTAGAAGTTACACAAATAACGTCCATACAATCGACGGAGGAACTCATGAAGTCGGTTTTAGAATTGGACTTACTAAAGCAGTAAATGATTATATTGAAAATAACGATTTACAAAAAAATAAAATTAAATTAGAAGGTAGCGATATAAGAGAAGGTCTTACATGTATTTTATCTGTAAGAATGAGCGAAAAAATATTAGAGTTTGAAGGACAAACAAAATCTAAATTAGGAACTCAAGCAGCACAAGTTGTCGTAAGTAATTTAATTTACACGAAGATGAGTTACTATCTTAACGAAAATAAAGAATTTGCAATTAGACTCATCAAAAAATGTCAAGATAGTGCGAACGCTAGACTTGCTGCAAGAAAAGCAAAAGAAGAAGCTAGAAGTAAGAAAAAATCGAAAGAATCTGTAATTTTATCTGATAAATTAACTCCAGCTCAATCTAAAGAATACGATAAAAACGAACTTTTCATCGTCGAAGGAGATTCCGCTGGTGGTACAGCCAAAAAAGGAAGAAATCCAAAATATCAAGCAATTTTACCTTTAAGAGGTAAACCATTAAATACAGATGGTCTTACAATTGATAAAATCTTAAATAACTTAGAATTTGCTACAATAATCAATACAATCGGTGCAGGAGTCGGACCAAAATTTGATGTAAGTGAAATCCACTATTCAAAAATCATCATCATGACCGATGCTGATACTGATGGTGCACATATTCAAACATTATTATTAACTTTCTTTTATAACTATATGAGACCTTTGATTACTGAAGGTCATGTTTATGTTGCAGTTCCACCTTTATATAGAGTATATAAAGAAGATAAACTAGGTAATGTAACTGCTGAATTATACGCTTGGGACGATGAAACTTTAGAAGAAGATAAAAAGAAAATCGGTGCAGGATACAAAGTATCCCGTTATAAAGGACTTGGTGAAATGAGTGATAAACAACTCAAGGATACAACTATGGATCCAAAACATAGAATGCTTATTAGAATCAACATCAACGATCCTTTAATCGTTGAAAATAAAGTTAATATCTTAATGGGAAAAGATGCTGATAAACGTAAAAAATGGTTAGAACAAAACGTAGATTTTAATGAAGTTGATAACTTTATTAAGGAGGTAAGTAAATAATGGCTAAAAAGAAGATAAAAGAAGAAGAAAACAATTTACCTCTCATCGAAAATATCTCAAACGAAGCAATGGATAACGTTATGAGTGATCGTTACGCAGTTTATGCAAAATATGTCATTCAAGATAGAGCTATTCCTGATGCTAGAGATGGTTTAAAACCAGTCCAAAGAAGAATTATTTATTCGATGTATCGTAATGGTAACACCTATAATAAGCAAACTAAGAAATGTGCAAAAATCGTCGGTGATGTCATGGGACGTTTCCATCCTCACGGAGATACTTCAATTTATGATGCTTTAGTTAGATTGTCTCAACCTTGGAAAATGGAGATGCCATTAATTAAATTTCAAGGAAATAATGGTAGTATCGATAACGATCCAGCTGCTGCATATCGTTACACTGAAGCAAAATTAAATGAATTTAGTGAAAATTTAGTTTTAGATATCGACAAAAATACTGTTGATATGACTTTAAATTTTGATGATACGGAATTAGAACCAATCGTATTGCCTGCTAGATATCCTAATCTTTATGTAAATGGTTGTGAAGGTATCGCTGTAGCTATTGCAACAGATATTCCTCCTCACAATTTAGTTGAAATGTGCGACGCTACAATTTATAGAATCAATCATCCAAATTGCGATTTAGATGATTTGCTTCAATTTGTTAAAGGCCCAGATTTTCCTACTGGTGGAATTTTATACGAAACTAGCGGAATTAAAGATATTTATTCGACTGGAAGAGGAAAAATTGAAATCGCAAGCAAATACACAATCAACGAATTAAAAGATTATAACGAAGTTGTCATTAGTGAAATTCCTTATGGTGTCGTTAAGCAACCTTTAGTATTTTCTATCGATAAAATTAGAAAAAATAAAGAGATTGACGGAATTATTGACGTTAAAGATTTAAGTGCTGGTGATGAAATTAAAATTGTAATCGATGTTAAAAAGGAAAGTAACGTCGAAACAGTTTTAGCCTACTTAATGAATAAAACACAACTTAAGATTTCATATACTTCAAATTGTGTCGCGATATGTCAAAACCATCCTCGCACGATGACTTTAACATACTATTTAGATATCTATATTAACCATCAAATCGAAGTTATCACTAGAAGAAGTGAATTTGATTTAAAAAAAGCTAAAGCTAGACTTCATATCGTTGAAGGTTTAATCAAAGCGATAAATGTAATCGATGAAGTAGTTAAAATCATTAGAAAAAGTAAAGATAAAGCAGATTCTAAAACCAACATCATCAAAGCTTTTGGATTTAGCGAAGAGCAAGCTGAAGCGATTGTTACAATGCCTTTATATAAGCTTTCTAATGCTGATGTTAATGTTTATATAAAAGAAAAAGAAGAATTAGAAAATACTATTAAAGATTTAAGTGAAACTTTATCTAATCCTACTAAACTTAAAAAGATCATCATTAACGATTTAAAAGAAATCTCTAAAAAATATGGTGTTCCTAGAAAAACAGAAATTGTTAAATACGAAGAGAGCAAGTTTGAAATTAGCAAGAGAGATTTAATTATTAAAGAAGATTGCTATGTTGCCATATCAAAAGATGGTTATATTAAAAGATCTACAGTTAAATCCTTTATTTCAAGCAACTCTTCCTTACCAGGGGTTAAAAATGGTGATAGTTTAGTATTTAACAGCTTAGCTAACACTATGGATTACTTACTTTTATTCACAAATAAAGGTAATTACATTTGTTTAAGTGTCGATTCAATCGTAGAAAACAAGTGGAAAGACGAAGGTAAGCATATAAATTACATGTGCAATCTTCCTTTAGAAGAAATGATTATTAAAGTAATATTAGTAAAAGATTTTTCAAAGAAGGTTAATATTGCTATCGTATCTAAATTTGGTCAAATCAAAAAGACAAAATTAGAAGCTTTCTATTCCGAAAGAACATCAAAACCAATTAACTGTATGACTTTATTTAAAGATGATGAAGTTGTCGATGTCTCTGTTACAAATGGTGATAGCAATCTTTTAATCATCACTAAAAAAGGATATGCAACTTACTTTAACGAATCTGAGATTTCTCAACTTGGACTTAAAGCTAGTGGAGTAAAATGTATTTCAACATTAAGAGATAGCGAAATTAAATACATTTTAAGTTATAGAAAAGATGAAAAAGGTAAAATTTTAATCTTAACAGCTGAAGGTTGCTATAGAATTTATGATATCGGATATTTAGAATTAACTCCAAGATTAGGTAAAAATAACGTAATCTTTAAATCGTTTAATTCAAGCCCTCACAATTTAGCTTATGTTACAAAGATTAAAAATAAACTTCAACCTATCGTTTTAGATTGCGTATTATCTACTAACGAAGTTAAACAATTTAAATTTGAAGATTTCCATTTAACTCCAATCGAAAGTTATTGTAAGAAAAATATCGAATTAAACGATAATTTAACTATAAAAGATGTTTAT
Source organism: Lachnospiraceae bacterium GAM79 (assembly GCA_963619035.1). Classification (GTDB taxonomy): domain Bacteria; phylum Bacillota_I; class Bacilli_A; order RFN20; family CAG-826; genus Onthovivens. The sequence continues at coordinate 34,744 of CAVEUC010000046.1, read as the reverse complement.
ATCACTTCAGTTCAAACTGTAGATTCTTCAACAGTTGAAGAAAAACCACACGAAAACTTCAATTTAAAAGAAGAATTGAAAGAGTTGAATCAAGAAGAAGTGAAAGAAGAAAAGGTTGAAGAGAAAAAAGAAGAAAAAGTCTCAGTCTTTCAAAAACTCGGATTAAAGAAAAAAGAAGAGAAGAAGAATGATGAGAAAGAAGATAAGGAAGAACCAAAATACGAACAAATCTCAATTTTTGATGATTTAGGTGATTAATATGGCTAAATTAATACCAACATATTATTGTGAAACTAACGTATTCGATATTCCTGTAGATTTTTTTAAAAAACTCGATATAAACTGCATTTTCTTTGATTTAGATAATACTTTAGATTCTTTTAAATGTAAAGTAGGATCAACTAAAACCATTGAATATATCAATAAATTAAAGGACTATGGGTATTCAATTTATATTATCTCTAACAACAACGAAAATAGAGTTAAAAAATATGCAAATTCTTTAAATGTTGAATATCTTTATAAATCAGGTAAACCTTTTACTAAAAAAATAGAAAATTTTATAAAAGATAACAAACTTGTAAAAGAAAAATGTATAATGATAGGTGATCAGTTATTAACTGATATTAAATGCGCTAATAGATTAAAAATTAAATCCTTATTAGTAGAAGATTTAGTAAAAGAAAATCAATTAGTTACAAAATTTAATAAATTTTTCGATAGAATCATTCGAAAAAGATTAAAAAAGAAAAACAAATTAAAGGATTGGAGGATAGATTATGGCAGAATTTAATAAAGTTGATAGATGTTACCATTGTGGTGTAGTTTTACAAACCGAAAATAAAGACGAACCAGGATATATAACAAAAGAAATTAAAGATAAATATCCTCAAGGTCTTCTTTTATGTGATGATTGCTTTAAAAACGAAAGATTTAATATCACACCAAAAGCAAATGACAATATCGATAGTGAATACCAAACTATTTTAGATGAAATCAAAAAGAAAAAAGCGCTAGTAGTCTATGTTGTCGATGTATTTTCTTTTGAAGGAAGTTTCGTCTCAAAATTAAATAAAGAGTTAGAGGATATCGATTGTTTAGCTATTGCTAATAAAGCTGATTTATTACCTGAAAATACCGATTATGAGCACGTTTTAGAATATGTTACTCATCAATTAAGAATGGCTAAATTAAATGTCTTATCGACTGTTTTAGTTTCTTCTAATAACGGATTCAACATTGATTTAATGTATGAAAACATCATTAAATATTCTAAAAATAGAGATGTCTACTTTATTGGAGCTAGCGAAAGTGGTAAATCTGCATTAATTCAAGAATTTTTAAAGAGATTTAAAAATAATACCAATAAATTGATTACAACTTATACCTTTAAAAATACAGAACTAAGAGGATTTAAAATTCCTTTTAATAAAAATAATTATATTTTTGAGACTCCAGGTTTTAATCCTATTAATTCAATGCGTTCTAAAGTAGATAAACAATCATTAATTGCGATTAATCCTAATAAGAGTATAAAACCTAAAGCAGTTAAAATTGCTGTTAATAATTTTGTATTTTTAGGTGGTTTAGCTGCAATCCAACTTTTAAAAGGTGAAAAACAAACAATAAACGTCTTTGTCAGCGATAAAGTAACAGTGGATAAAACTCGTTTTAATGACGTTAGATCCGCTCAAAATAAGATTAAAAAGAAGAAAGTTTATCCTTTAAGTTCTACTTTAAAAACTTTAACGGATTTTGATGCATTCGATATCGAAATCAAAGAAGAAGGTAATAGAGATTTAGGAATCTTAGGTTTAGGATGGATCTCTTTTAAAGGAAATAATCAAATTTTTAGAGTATATATACCAAAAGGTGTATATATTTATACAACAAGGGAAAAGATAAAATATGTTAACAAGTAAACAAAAATCAGAATTAAAGACAATTGCACATCAAAATATCAAAGAATTAGTTAAATTTAATGTTGGTAAAGGCGAAATTGATAAAAATACTATAACAATGCTTAAAAACGCATTTTCTAAACATGAGTTAATTAAAGTTTCGTATTTAAAAAGTAGCTTAGTAAATAAAGATAAACACGAATTAACTTTAGATTTATTAAGCAAATTAAATTGTGATTTAGTACAAGAAATTGGTAATACAATCATTTTATATAAAGAAAATAAAGAATTACCAAATCACATTGTTTTATAATTTTATGTATATTGAATTTAATGATAAATATTTTAAATATGATTCTTTAAATTGCGTTGCAATCGATGAAATATTGAAAATAGTGGAGTCTTATATTGATGAAGATAGATTTGAACATGTTAAATCTGTAGCAAATTTATCTTATCAAATAGCTATTAAAAACAATATAGAGAATCCTTTAAAATATTATTTTGCTGGTTTAGTCCATGATATTGCTAAAAACATGGATAAAAATACAGAAGTCATCAATAAGTATTTAACAGAAGAAGAGAAGAAGTTTCCTAAATATTGTTTACATCAATTTTTAGCTCCACATATTGTTAAAGAAGTATTTTCTATCGATGATAAAGAAATATTAGATGCAATAAAATATCATTGTAGTGGTAAGGCTAATATGTCAACAATGGCAAAAGTAGTATATGCTGCAGATAAAATAGATCCTTTAAGAGGATATGATAGTAAGTATATGATTGATGCTATGTATGAAAATATAGATACCGGATTTTTATTAGTTTTAGAAGAGAATAGAAAATTTATAAAAAGCAAAGGCAAAGATTCTGATTTAAATAACTTAAGTGAAGAATGTTTTAAATATTATTTAGGTGACTAAAAAGAATATGGTGTATTACTTAATAATACATCAATTTTTTTGAATATATTTACTTCGTATAATATCTATTATGTAAAATTTAAAAGAGTAAAACATCGATGTAATCGAATAAATAAGAATTTTAAATATAAAAATATAATTTATTATTATGTAATATTAACTGTAGTTTTCCACAATTTTTATGACTATTTGAATACTAATTTATTACTAATTATTTACTAATGCACTTATAACCAACTTTTTTTAACAAAATAAAAATGGATTACATATTACTATAATCCATTTATTATAAATTTAATTATTACCTTATAAAACTTCTTCAATAGGTTCGCCAATCATTGATGAATCTTTCTTTAATCCAAAGTTTTCTAAAATAGTTCCTCCGATATCTCCAAAAGTATTGCGTTCACCTAAGAATCTTCCGTCATTAATTGATTTAGAATAAATTAATAAAGGAACTTGTTCACGAGTATGATCTGTTCCTTTCCATGTAGGATCATTTCCATGATCTGCAGTAATCATCAACAAATCATCATCACGTAATACTTTTTTAAGTTCTGCTAATTTTAAATCGAATTCTTCAATAGCTTTTCCGTATCCAATCGTATTTCTTCTATGTCCGTATTCACTATCAAATTCGACTAAATTTACAAAGCAGAAGCCTTCTTTGAACTCTTTATTTAAAGCAATATCAATTGTTTTATCCATTCCATCGTTATTACTAACTGTATGAACAGTTTCTGTAACTCCAACTCCATTAAAGATATCATTAATTTTTCCAACGCAACTTACTGTATAGCCATTTTCTTTTAAAATATCCATTGCAGTAATTCCACTAGGAGAAATCGTATAGTCGTGTCTATTGCTTGTACGTTTAAATTCACCTTTTTTCTTACCAATAAATGGTCTAGCGATAACTCTACCAACAAACCATTCAGGTTTCATGCATAATTTTCTAGCAATTTCGCAGCATCTATAAAGTTCATCTAACCCCGTAGTTTCTTCGCTAGCGCATATTTGAAGGACAGAGTCACTTGAAGTATAAACAATTAAGCTATTATCTCTAATTTGTTCTTCTCCTAAATCATCCAAAATCACAGTTCCGCTGGATGCATAATTTCCAATAATCTTATGACCAGTTTCTTTTTCTAAAGCATCGATTAATTCTTTAGGAAAGCCGGTATCTGTGAAAGTTTTAAATGGTTTTGTAGTTAAGATTCCCATCATTTCCCAATGGCCAGTCATCGTATCTTTTCCGTTACTAGCTTCGTTCAACTTCACAGTATAGCTATTTTTATGTTCAACTTTATTGATATTTTTTAAATCATCAAGGTCTTCAATTCCCATTTGTTCTAAGTTAGGTATGTCTAACTTTTCAAATTTTTCACTAATATGTTTAAAGGTATTAGCTCCAACATCGTTTACTTCCTTGTTTTGAAAAAACTTTTCTTGATCTTTAGCATTTCCAATTCCAAGACTATCCATAACAATTACAAATATTCTTTTATATTTCATATAATATCTCCTAAATTCAATAAAATTATAAATTATTTTTTATTCCAATACAAATCATAAGAATTTACAATTTTCTCGTTAGTTAAGTGGGTATAAATTTGTGTAGTTGATATATTTGTATGACCTAATAATTCTTGAACTACTCTTAAATCTGCACCGTTTTCTAATAAATGCGTTGCAAAAGAATGTCTTAAGCTATGAGGATGTATATTTTTGTCGATATTAGCGATTTTAGCGTACTTTTTTAAACAAGTATAGAAATTCTGTCTTGTTACTTTTTTCCCTCTATTATTGATAAAAACATATTGCTTATCCTCAATATATTTAATTTTATTTCTTACTTCCTTAATATATTCTAAAAGACAATTTAAAGAAGATTCTCTTATAGGTATACTTCTTTGTTTAACTCCTTTTCCTATTACCGTAATAATCTTTTCGTTAGCATTAACATCTTTTATTTTTAAAGAGACTAATTCGCTTACTCTTAGCCCTGTAGAATACATGACCTCCATCATCGCTAAATCTCTCAACTCGTTCTTTTTTATTTTATTAGGAGCAGCTAAAAGCCTTTCTACCTCATCTTTTGTTAAATAAACAGGTAACTTTTTACTCTTTTTTGGCATCTCTATATCTTGAACGAGGTTTTTTGTAATATTTTCGGATTCTAAAAATAAATAAAACATCTTTAAAAAAGATGCTCTTCTAGACAATGTAGAAGAATTTAATCCTTCAATTGATTGATACAAACTAAAATCATCAAGATCTGTAATCTTTAAATCTTTAGTATCCTTATAATCAGGAAAAATACTCTTAAATTTCTTAAAATCTTCTTTGTAGTCAATAATTGTATTATTTGTTAAATTTCTTTCAAATAAACAATATTGTAGAAACATTGAAAAAGCTTCATTTAACTCCATTATTTCTCCTTTTTGTAATTTCACTTCCTAAATAAAACAATTCTTTTTTAGCATCTCTATTTAATTTTTGAGCTAAAAGCAACGCTTTATTCTCTTCTTCGTATCTTGAATAATTCTCGAAACTCATTTGAACAACTTGCTTTGATTTATCAATTAAGTTTTTAAAAGATACTCCAGCCATTCTTAAAACTTCACCTTTGTAAGTATCTTTTATAAATTTCTTTATTTCTTCTTTTAAAAAGTCCTTGTCATCGGTATATTCAGTTAATGTCTTGGCATAAGTCTTAGTTTTAAAATCACAATCGTGACCACCTGTTTTATAGGTTAATTGAATTGTTTTTGTAAGTTTTTTCTTCTCTTTCAACTCAAAAATAATTTCATCAAACAAAGATAAAATAATATCACTAATATAATTAATGCTAGAACTATCTTCATCAAAAGTTTCAGTTCTACCGATACTTTTAGGATTAAAATCACCTAAATCTAATTCTGAAGAAGACTTACCTTCTAAGCAATGAATAATATCACCTTTAAATTTACCTAAAATTTCATCAAGTTCTTTTTCTTTTTCGTTATTTTTTAGACAATAATATAAATTTCCGATTGTGTTAATACCAATTTCTTTTAATTTAGGATAAGTTTTATTTCCGATTCCAAAATAAGCTTTAATAGGTAAAGGAAAAATAATTTTGTCTATATCTTTATTTCTAATTATAGTTATTCCTAAAGGTTTTTTGATATCACTTCCCATTTTTGCAATAAATTTCGTACTACCAACACCTATAGAACAATATAATCCTGTTTTTTCTTTTAAAGTATCTTGAATATTCTTTAAATAACCAACTATATCGTTATTCCCATATTTTTTATAAGATTCTGTCACATCTGCATAACATTCATCAATGCTAGCTTGTTCTACATAAGGAGTAAATAAACGAACATGATGGATAAATTCTTTTGATAAAAGTTTATAATATTTAAAATCGCAAGGCAGTATAATTAAATTTTTACATAACATTTTTGCTTGAAACATTGGCATTCCTGAATGAATTTCATACTCTCTAGCCTTATAAGAACATGTTGAAACAATTCCTTTTCTTCCTTCGTTACCTATTGCAACTGGTTTATCAATTAAAAAAGGATTTCTTATCTCTTCAGCCCTGACAAAGAATGCATTTAGATCGATATGTAAAATAATCTTAGCCATAATTAATACTAATAAATTACTAATATAATACTAGAATAATACCTTTAATCTACTTTCTTAATCTTTTCTACTTTTTCTTTAGCATCATTAATAGTTTTCTCTAATTCTTTAATTAACTTATTAGCTTCTTCGTATTTTTTAATAGATTCTTCTAAAGACAATGTATTTTCTTCTAATAGTTCTGCTATCTCTTCTACTTTTTTAAGTTTTTCTTGAAAAGATAATTTTTCATTAGCCATACTTCACTCTCCTTTATTTACATTAATTACTTTAACATCGATAACTCCATCATTAACCTTAACTTTAAGAATATCTCCGTTTTTAATATCAACAATATTTTTAACCAATTTTTTATCTTTATAAATTAAAGAATATCCTTCTTTTAATAATGATAATTTATCTTTATTTATTAATCTAAGTTTAACATCATTTATTCTTTTATTGTATTCATTAATATTATTTAAAATACTTAAATATAAAGAATTATCTAAATTATTTAATTTTATTAAAAATGTATCAAATAAAGACGATATAGAAGTAAATTCTTTTCTTAATTTTAATGAATTTATTCTACTTTCATAATCATTAATCTTATTTTTAATAGACTTATAAATATCAGTCTTTAAATAATCTAGTTCATTAGTTATATCTACAATATCACAAACTGCATATTCACATGCTCCAGTAGGTGTAGAAGCGTGTTTTGAACTCGCTAAGTCAACTAAAGATAAATTAATTTCGTGGCCTATAGCAGTTATTATTGGTTTTTTTAAAGAATAAACTCTTCTTACAAGTGCTTCTTCATCAAAAACGCTTAAATCTTCGCTAGCACCGCCACCTCTTCCTAAAATAATAAGATCAGAATCCGATTTTTCAGCCTTATTTAACGCATCTAAAATATCATCTAAAGCTTCTTTTCCTTGAACTTTAGCGTATATAAATTCAAGTTCAACAAGAGGATTTCTCCTAGTTAAATTAAATTCAAAATCTTTTTCAGCAGCACTATTTTTACCCGTTACAATCGAAATTTTATTAGGAAATTCAGGTATAGAAAGTTTATGAGATTCATCAAAAATTCCTTCACTTTCTAATTTCTTTTTTAAAGCTTCCCTTTTTAATAATTCATTGCCTTCTCCAAAAGGGATTATCTTTTTTATAATTATTTGATAAGTTCCGCTAGGAATATAGCTCGATATAGAGCCAACAATTAAAACTTGATCACCATTTTTAATATCAAAATCTAGTCTAGAAGCATCGTATTTAAACATTACACAATTTAAAGATGACTTTTCATCTTTAATATTAAAATAGAGGTGACCAGCACGGTTTACACCTCTAAAATTAGATATTTCACCGATAATACCAATATTTTGTAATGTTATTGTATTATCAAAAAGTGATTTTATATAATCATTAATTTCAAAAACACTATAAAATTCTTTATTTTCGTATAGAATCATTTAAACAGTTATCTAAAATTGCATTAACAAACTTATAATCATTATTTTCGCCATATCTTTTAGCTAATTTAATGGCTACATTAACGATTACAGCCTTATCCATAATATCTAAATATTTATAATTAGTTACACTTAAAATTAAAATTGATTGAATACAGAAATTTAAACGTTCAAATTTCCAGTTTTTTAAAAATGGAGTAATGTATTCAATCGTTTCTTTTTCATATTTTAAAGCTTTAACTAATAAAAGCCTTAAATATGTATCAGATAAATCGTAAGGCATTCCAGTTACTTCTTCTACTGATTTTTGAAAATCGATTTCTTTATTTAAAGATTGAGCAATTAAAAAAGAATACATTAATTGCATTGCTTGTTCTTGTATTTGGTTTCTTGATAAATTTTCACTCATAATTAAATCACACTTGTCTTTACAATAATTTTAAAAGGTACTGCATCAAGAAGGTAAAGTAAATTATTACTTAATACTTCATTGATTTTAGTTTTTATTTCTTCTTCGTTAGAATCTTTATTTATTTTTACATTAACGTAAAAAATAGCTTCATTATCTTTGATGGCAACATTCACATCATCGCTTGATACTAATGTCTTTTTCTTCGAATCTATCGATATAATACCATTAATTTGCTTTAATGATTCTTCACAGATTTGTTTAAAAACATTCTTTGAGATACCGAGTTCACCTTTTTTATTAGATTTTTTTAAGTAAACGTAATTACCCATTTTTAACCTCCTTATAAACGGAGCGAATATATTCTACAACATCATCTTTTGTAAATTTATAATCTTTAACAACATCACTAGCTTTTCCACTAGCTCCGAAAATATCGATACCGTAGTTATATTTTGCATATCTTCCCCAACCGAATGTTGAAGACATTTCTAAACTAACATTTTTACATGTATGTTTTCCAATAATAGATTCTTTATATTCTTCACTTTGAACATTAAATAATTCCATACAAGGCATACTTACAACTCTAATATCAATTTCACCTTTTAAAGCTTCTTTACTAGCTAATGCTAAACTAACTTCGCTACCTGTAGCGATAATTGTTAATTCGGCTTCTTTTTCTTCTTTAGAAATTATATAAGCACCTTTTTTAACACCTTCATAATTGCTACTTTCTTCTAAAATAGGAAGATTTTGTCTTGTTAAGATAATACTTGATGGTTTATTTGTCGTTTCTAAAGCAACTCTATAAGAACCATAAACTTCTCTATTATCGCAAGGTCTAAAAACTAATGAATTAGGAATAGATCTAAGCATAGCTAATTGTTCGACTGGTTGATGTGTAGGTCCATCTTCTCCAACCATAATTGAATCGTGACTAAATAAATAAATTTGAGGTAATCCCATTAATGCGCTCATTCTTACAGCTGGTTTTAAATAATCTGCAAAAACAAGGAAACATCCTGTATAAGTTCTAAGACCACCATGTAATAAAATACCATTACTTGCTGAAGCCATTAAAAATTCTCTGATACCCCAGTTAATATTTTTTCCACTTCTATCTTCGCTAGTAAAATTAACTTGGTCTTTTAAACCGGTCATAACGCTTCCAGCAACATCTGCGCTTCCACCGAATAAATTAGGTAAAACTGAATGAAAATATTGTAAAACTTTTTGACTACCTTTTCTTGTAGAGTCTTCTTTTAATTCATTCATTTCTTTTAATTCAGTTGGAAGTAATGAAGACACATCATTATTTTCTAAGCTTATTAATTGTTTATATAATTCTGGCTTTTCTTCTTTATATTTAGCCATAATTTCAGTGTATTTGTTATATTCTTCTTCGCCTCTAGCAGCAAAAGTTTCTTTAAACGAAGAATAAACTTCTTCAGGAACATAAAATTCAGGGAAATCGTAGCCATAGCTTAATTTTGCATTCTTTCCATCTTCTAAACCTAAAGGAGCACCATGAACTTTACTAGTTCCAGCAAATTTACTTCCATATCCAATAACAGTTTTAACTAAAATTAATGTAGGATTCATTGAAGATTTTTTTGCTAATTCAATAGCTTTTTTAATATCTTTAACTTTATTTCCGTCGCTTACTGTAATAACATCCCAATTTGCACTAATAAATCTATCGATAACATTAGTATCATCGCTTTGTCCTAATGGACCATCTAAAGTAACAGCGTTACTATCGTATATAAGAATTAATTTATTTAACTTTTGGAAACCAGCATATGTAATAGCTTCTTGAGAAATACCTTCTTCTAAGCATCCATCACCGCAAAGGCAATAAGTATAGTGATCATAAGCTTCACTTCCATACATATTTCTTAATTTTTCTTCAGCCATTGCAACACCAACTGCTTCAGCAACACCTTGACCTAAAGGACCGCTACTAGCATCAATTCCAGAAGTAACTCCAATTTCAGGATGTCCTGGAGTTCTACTATGTAATTGTCTAAAATTCTTTAAATCATCCATAGTAACATCATATCCAGCGCAATGAAGCACTGAATATAAAAGCATAGAAGCATGACCGCAACTCATTATGAAGCGGTCTCTATTTCTCCATTCAGGATGTTTTGGATCAGCTTTTAAGAAATATTTGTATAAAGTATAAACGATAGGTGCAGCTCCTAAACTAGCACCTGGATGTCCGCTATTCGCTTTATTGATACCATCAATACATAATCCACGAATTGCACTAACGCTTAAAGTGTCGATATTTTCTTTTTTTAAAGCCATTTTATTCTCCTTTATCTAATTTAATGCCAAGTATTTTAAGTTGCTCATCACTAACTTCGTAAGGAGCATTTGTAACTGGACAAACAGCATTTAAATTTTTAGGGAATGCGATAACATCACGGATATTATCAGTTCCACTTAAAATCATAGCTAATCTATCTAATCCAAAAGCGAGACCTCCATGAGGTGGAGTTCCAAATTTAAGTGAATCGACGAACCAGCCGAATTTTTTCCTAATATCTTCTTCGCTCATTCCTAAAATTTCAAATATTTGCTTTTGAACATTTTGATCATAAATTCTTAAACTACCGCCACCTGCTTCGTAACCATTAATAACTATATCGTAGGCGTAAGCGTAGACTTCATAAGGTTTTTCCATTAATTTTGGTAAATCTTCATCGCATGGTCTAGTAAATGGGTGATGACATGGAGTAATCGAACCATCTTCTTCACTCTTTTCAAAAAGTGGGAAGTGTGTGATCCATAATAAATCGTAAGTTCCATCTTTTACTAATTTCAATTCTTTTGCTAAGTATGTTCTTAATGCACCTAAGCCAAAATTAACATCTCTTCTAATGTTGTTACTTGCTATAAAAATGACATCACCATCAGTAGCATCCATTACTTTAATTAACGAAGAGATCTCTTCTTCAGAAAAGAATTTGACTAAGGAACCTTCTAACTTGCCATCTACTAATTTTAAGCAAGCGTAACCTTTTAAATTGAATTTTCTAGCTAATAAATTGTATTCATCTTGTTTTTTACGACTACAATGATCAGCGATACCTTTTGCTAAAATAGCTTTTACATATTTAGATTCTTTAAATCCATTGAAACTAGAATTAACAAAAATTGACTTTACATCTTTAATCATCATATCAAATCTAGTATCAGGTTTATCGCTACCATAGTTATCGACAGCATAATCATAATCCATTTGTCTTAATGGTAGTTGAACATCATATCCTACTACTTCTTTAAATAATTTCTTTAAGAAACCTTCAGAAATTTCAATAATTTGATTTTGATTTAAAAAGCTTGTTTCGATATCAATTTGAGTAAAATCAGGCTGTCTATCAGCTCTTAAATCTTCGTCTCTAAAACAACGTGCAATTTGATAATATCTTTCAAATCCACCGACCATCAACATCTGTTTATATAATTGAGGAGATTGTGGTAAAGCATAAAAAGATCCTTTATGAACTCTACTAGGAACTAAATAATCTCTAGCGCCTTCAGGTGTTGAAGGAGATAAATATGGAGTTTCAACATAAATAAAGCCATTATCTGAAAAATATTGATTTGTAATATTGATAATTTTGCTTCTAACTAAGAATTTTTGTAAAACAACTTGTCTTCTTAAATCTAAATAACGATATTTTAATCTAACATCCTCACTTGCATCAGTATCATCACTAATAATTATAGGAGGTTGTTCGCTTGTGTTGATAAGTTTAATTTCACTTGCGATAATTTCAATTTCACCAGTTTTTAAATTTTTGTTAGGAACATCTTTTTTAGATACGATACCCTTAACTTGAAGAATATATTCATTTCTTACATCACAAAGATTAACTTCATCAGTTTTGACTAAAATTTGAACAATTCCAGTTCTATCTCTTAAATCAATAAAAACTAAGCTTCCTAAGTTTCTTTTTTTACTAACCCAGCCTAAAACACTAACTTCTTGTCCGACGTTAGATAAATTTAATTCACCACAATAATTTGTTCTTTCTAATTTTTCCATAACGTTACCTTCTATTCATGCTCACTTTCAAAAATATTATCTAAAGTTTCGATTAAATCATCATTTTTAACAGTAGATTGAATCTTTGTAGCAAGATCTTTTAAAACAACTTCTCCATTTTTAATTTCGTTTTCACCAACGATTAAGGCAATCTTTGCTTTTCTTCTCTCCGCTTTTTTAAACATTTGAGACATGCCTTTATTTTCTAAACAAACTTCACAAGAATAGCCAAAACTTCTTAAATAATTTGTAAGTTTTAAACAATATTTAATATTTTCTTGTCCAATTGGAAGACAATAAATATCGATTTCGGTATCTTCAAGTTCAATTTCATTAAACATTTCATCATCATTCATAACTGATACTAATCGTTCAATACCCATTGCAAATCCAACACCTTCGATTTGAGGACCTTCCAATTCTTTAACAAGTTTATTGTAATGTCCACCAGCTCCGATTGCACCGTAATTTTTACCTGTTTTACTAGTGTAATGGAATTCAAAGACTACTCCGCTATAATAATCAAGTCCCCTTACTAAAGAATCATCAACTTCATATTTAATTTCGTTATCTTCTAAAATATCTAATACATCATCGAAATATTTTTTAGCATTTTCTGTTAAGAATTGACTCATTTTTGGAGCATTTTTAACAATTTCTTGGTCTTCAGGAACTTTACAATCCAAAATTCTTAAAGGGTTTAATTCAAGTCTATCGTGACAATCAGAACACATTGAATCAATATGCTCTTTAAAATATTCTTTCAAAACTTGTTTATAATTAGCTCTGCTTTCTTCATCACCCAATGTGTTGATCTTTAATGTTATGTTTTTAAAACCTAACATTTTTAATCCGTTGTAGGCTAATATAATAACTTCACTGTCTCTATATGCATTATCTACACCTACACATTCAACACCGAATTGATTAAATTGACGATATCTCCCTTGTTGTGGTCTTTCATATCTAAAACATGGACCTACATAATATGCTTTTCTAGGATAATCTTGTTCAACGAAAAGTTTATTGTTTATCATGCTTCTAACAATTCCAGCAGTAAATTCTGGACGTAAAGTTATACTTCTATCACCTTTATCTAAAAAGGTGTACATTTCTTTTCTAACAATATCACTAGAATCACCAACAGATCTAACAAATAAAGGTGTTGATTCGATTATCGGAGTTCTAAATTCTTTATATCCGTATAATTCTGCAGTTCTAATTAATATTTGTTCAACGTATGTATACTTGCTTGCTTCATCAAGAATTACATCGTGAGTTCCTTTAACAACACTAATCATAATTAATACCTCATTCTAAAATATTATATCTAATTATTAGATATAATACAAAGCAAACTGGTTAAGTACCAAAAAAATATATCGTAAAAATCAAAAAAATTAATGGAAAGTTCTTTTAATTTCATTAACATTTCTAATATTTTTTAATGTAGCAAAAACTTTATCAAGAGAATAAACATCAGCAACACATATTTGACAAAAAACGCTTGAAGTAAATGTATCAGGATGAAATTTAGCATTGATCTCTGTACATTTAACTCTAATTCCGTTTAAAGCTGACATGATATCAACAATCAATCCTTCTCTATCGCTACATTCAATAACAATATCAACAGGGTAATAACTTGAACTTAAATTACTCTTCCAATGAACATCAATTAATCTTTGCTTAACGTTTTGAATATTTGGACAATCTTTTCTATGAACTGTTATTCCCATACCCTTTGTAACATATCCAATAATGTTATCACCAGGAATCGGCGTACAGCAGTTTCCTAAAGTAATTTTTAAGCCAGTTTCATTATCAACTGTAACAGGACACTTATCATCATCGAAATTTTCTTTTTTACTGATATTGAGATTTGCATCAGTTTCTTTTCTTTTTAATCCTATAAAATCAGCTATTTGACTAGGGTTAGGATTGTGTGAGTATATTCCCACAAATAAGTCGTCAATAGTTTTACAATGGTAGTTATTTAGTACATTATTAGTTGATATTAAGTCAATCATTTCAGACTCACTTACTCCTCTATCCTTGAAAAAATCAATGCAAACTTGCTTTCCTTTACTAATTCTATCTTCTCTTAAAATCGATTCATTTTTCTTAAGTAAAAACTTTTTAATATTAGATTTAGCACAGTTTGTTTTCACCATTGTTAACCAGTTTTCGTTTGGTCCTGGAGCGTTATTTTGAGTTTTAATCTCTACTACATCTCCTGTTTTCAACTGTGTTCCAATAGGTACTAAATTACCATTTACAAGAGCACCAACAATATTTTGTCCAACTTTTGTATGAATTCTATAAGCTAAATCTATTGGTGTAGATCCACTTGGTAAATCGATAACTTTCCCTTTTGGAGTAAATACATAAACATTAGCTTCAAAAATATCTTTTGTTAACTTATCCATATAATCTTTTGCCGTTTCATTCTCGTCTTGAGAAGAAATAGAAACAAAATCTCTAAACCAATGTAATTTTTCTTCAATTTCTTTTTGTTCTTGTTTAGCGTTATAATGGCTATTTTCTTTATATCTCCAATGCGCTGCAACACCTCTTTCAGCAATTTCATCCATTTCATGAGTTCTTATTTGAACTTCAAAAATATTTCCGTCACCAGCAATAATCGACGTATGAAGCGATTGATACATATTTGGTTTTGGCATAGCTATATAATCTTTAAATCTTCCAGGAATTGGTTTAAAGTTTGCGTGTATTAAACCTAAAATTTCATAACAATTAATTTCAGATTCACAAATAACTCTAACAGCTAAAACATCGTAAATATCTTCAAATTTATGGCCTTTTTGGAACATTTTTTTGTATATCGAATAAATTGATTTAACTCTACTTTCAATTTCAAATTTATAGCTATTATCAATTAAAATATCAGCAATCTTCTTTTTAAGGCTGTTTAAAGCTTTATTTCTGTTTTTAATGTTTTTATTAAGCAACTCAACAATCATGTTGTATTCTTCAGGTTTTTCGATTTTTAATGACAAATCTTCTAATTCGCTTTCAATCTTATAAATACCTAAACGATGAGCGATTGGAGCAAAAACTTCCAAAGTTTCTTTACTTAAAGCGTGTTGTCTTTCAGGTTTTAAAGCTTCAATAGTTCTTAAATTATGCAATCTATCAGCCAATTTAATAATAATGACTCTAACGTCTTTTGCCATTCCTAAAAATATTTTTCTATGATCTTCAGCTTCAAAATCTTCTTGTGTATTTCTAGATAATTTTAATCTTTGGATTTTTGTTAAAGAATCAACAATTCTAGCAACTTCTTCACCAAATAAGTTTGTAATATCTTTAATAGTTGTGTCTGTATCCTCGACTACATCATGTAAAAAAGCTGATGCAATCGTTACAGGGCCACTTTGAAGTTGAGCACAAATATAACCGACTTCAATCAAGTGTTGAACATAAGGCTCTCCAGATTTTCTAAATATTCCATCATGTTTTTTATAAGCAAACTCATAAGCTTTTTTAATTAAGTTTCTATCTTCCTCATTAAAAATATACGTACTATATATTTCTCGTACATCTTCAAATGTGTGCATTGGATATCCGCCGTTTGGCCTTAATACTTTATTTTCTTCCATAATAAAATTTTAAACCTCTATTACTTTTTTTCAAATGAATTTACAATAAATTGACATGAAACTTTATTTAAAAAGCTATTTTTTGTTAATTTTCCATATAATTTTACAAATTTATAATTTACGATTTCACTAGGAAAATTAAAATAAATAAGATTGCTTGATATTCCTAAACTTGTCATTATATGCAAATGATTTCTACTATATGTAAAGCAATCGGTGTTAAATGAATCGATTTCAAATGTAGGTATTTCGTGACCATACCCAAAAGGAGCAAATGTTGTTAATATATTGTAATTGTTTAAATTAATTTCAGACAAATTAAGTACAATAGTTTTTTTAACGTCCTCAACAAATGGATTCTCTTTAGCTAATTGATCAAATTTTTCTTTGAAAATATCAAAATCTTTTTCATAAATCGATAATCCACCAGCAAATGCATGTCCTCCACTAGTAATTAATAAATCGTTTAAAACATCAAAAACTTGAATAACATTAAAACCATTTCTTGAACGTATAGATCCTTTTAATACGCCTTCTTTTTTACATCTTGAAAAAATAACAACAGGCTTATTAAATTTATCTAAATATTTATTAGCTAAAAGACCACAAAGACCTTCAGGAATTTCTTCAATTGAAACAAAAGAATTATCATTGCAAACTTTTTCTTTATTTAAATAGGCTTCATCAACTAACATTTTTCTTTTTTTATTAATTTCTTCAATCCATTCAACTCTTTTTTGAAAATCAGATTCAGTATCAGTAGTAAAAAATCTAACAATATTATATAAATTATTATCCAAAACAATCCTTCCAACAGCGTTTATTTTTGGAATAACACCTAACGATAATTTTTCTTCGTTTATCTCTTCATTTTCTCTCATTAATAATGTGATATTTTTATATTTATTCCTATTTAAAGCGTCTAAACCTAATCTTATTAACTCTCTATTTTTCCCTTTAATTTCCATCATATCACTTAAAGTGGATAACATAGCTAAAGTTAATAAATATTCATCATTAATCCCTAAAAATGCCCTGCTAAAATAATAGCAAACTTCACCAGCACTCATATTGATATCACTGAACTTTGAAATAGTAGGATGTAATATATATTTTGCTTTTGGTAATTGTTCTTTAGGTGTATGGTGATCAAATATTAAACACTCCATGCCTAACGAATTTAAATAATCTATCTCATCGATTAATGTAATTCCGTTATCAACACAAATTATTATATCGTAGTTCAATTTGTGAAAACGCTCTATATTATCTTTAGTAATACCGTATCCATCAATTTCTCTATTAGGAATATAAAAGCCTGCCTTATAATCTTTGTATTGCTTTAAAGTATTAAAAATTATCGATGTAGCCATTATTCCATCGCAATCATAATCTCCATAAATTAATATTTTTTTATTATTATCTATTGCTTCTTTTACATATTTACAAGTTTCATCCATCAACAAAAACTCGTAAGGAGAGCCTATATTTTTTAAATTAGGGCCCTCACATAACGCATTATAATCATCAATCGTTAAATCGTAATATTCTAATAATTTTTCTAAAAACGTCTTCATATAATATTTTAAAAAGGCGATTTTACTCGCCCATTAATTAATCATTAATACCGATAAATGTAGCCTCTTCAGGACCATTATCATCGTTTGATTTTTTACTTTTATCTTTTTTAGAGAATTTAACATTTTTAGTGAAGTAAGTAATAAATTTATTAAGTACTTTTTCACCGTTTAATGATAAAAGTTTTACAGTTGGCAAAGCGATTACCATTCCAAAAATTATCATAATTATCATAATATTCTCGATCGAAGATGCAAATAATAAAGCAATGACAGGGAAAGCACATATTAATGATGAATACTTTGCAAATGTATAATCTACATTATTAACTTCTTCAAAAGAATCATATCTTGCAACAAGATCATTTTTGAATAATTTTCTATTCTCTTTATATTTTTCTTTTTCACCAACATAGAAAGTAATAAGAATTAAAGCGTTATTAATAAGAACTAATAATATCGATAAAGATACAATAGCACTTACTGAAATATGAGTTACACTAATTATTCCTAAAACAATTAAGCAAATTACACCATTTAAAATTGTGCCGACAATTGCTTTATTTACACCATATCTAATAATGAAGTAAACAAGTATTAAAGCTAACGAAATAGCGACGTAAATTAAAACATAATTAATATAACTTGCATTATCTTGTAAATAAACTTTTTTAATTGAAACTGAATCTTGATCAACACTATTCATTCCAACAATAGTTTGAGCATAATGCGAGAAAGCTTCTTTGATATTTGTAGATGTATAATCACCAGTATTTCCTTCTCTATAATACACTGTAGAAGTATCTTCATCATAATATCCTTTTAAACTTAAAGTATATGTATACTCATATTTAGTTGTATTACCATTTTTATAAGAGAAACAGTAATATGTTAAACTTGGACTTGAAAGGAATTTTGACTCTCCTTTTTCATCATTTGAAAAATGCAAATCAAAGTTAGATTTAAAATCACTAACATAATCATCAGATTTTTTCTCTTCTGATGGTAAAACTTGAGTTATATAAAGTTCAGTAGCTTGTTCACTTGAAGGTGTATTTAATATGCTACCGTTAATTGATGAAAATGCAATCATTCCGGCGATTGAAGCGACTAATAATGCTCCAACAACACTTGCACTAATTATTGAAGTTCTCTTGCTTGTCTTTGTTTTGAATGATTCAAAATATTTTGATTTTTCTTCTTTAGTTAAATCTGGAATTAATTTTTTATCTAATGATAATAAATGAGGTTTGCTTGCGATATAAGCTGAATTATAAGTAAACCAACTAACACCTCTTGTTATTAAAGAATTAACTATCAAATTAATAACTGAACCAATAATTAAGAAAATTCCGAATGATGAAATAGCTGTGTTTGGAATAAGATAAGCAACAAAACCAGCTAGTAATCCAACAATTGAAGAATCCAATATAATCCAAAATGCTTTTTTAGAACCATCTTGATAAGCTTTTTTGAAGTTTTTACCAGAATAAATTTCTTTTTTTGTTTTATAATACAATGACATTGTACTAAATAAAGAAATAAACAATGTAGCGACAATACCGATAATTGCACCTAAATTAAATTCAACTCCTAATACATTAAATAAAGCTAATGTAATAATGCTTGTACCAATTGTACCAATTGTTCCAGCTAAACCATTTACACCAAAATTTAATAAATAAACTAAAAGTAATAATACAATTCCACATAATGTTGCGATTAATAAAGTGGATAATTCAACATTATTCATAAATACTAAGTATTCATACAATGGAGAAACTGAATTATCCATAGCTGAATTTGTATATTTTGAATTTAATAATGTAACTTGATACTTATATGTAGAACTATTAAAAATATTTTTCCAAATTAATGACTTCATATAAGCAGCACTTTGGGTAGTTGAAGTAGTTCCGTAATTACCGCCATCACTTTTTGATGTTGCACATTCATAACCACCAAAATAGATTTTTTTGTAATTATCTTCTTTAGAAGCGTCTGTACTATCCCAATTCCAGAAAAAACTTTCAGGTTTTGTAGCGTCAAATTCAAATAAAACATGTTTATAGTAATTAGATTTATCTAAATTTGAAGTTTCTTTATTATCAACAAGATCTTTAATAGAATAACCATCAAGCCAATCGTTTAAAATATAGATCTTATTTTCAGATTTTGTTTCTTCTTCACTACTATCATCATCAGCATTTAATCTAATATGATTTTTTCCACTAGAATTTGAATCATCACTTCCTTTTGCTTTTTCATAAATATCTTTAAATTTAGAACCATTATCGTATAACTCTATAACGACATATGGGTAATTATCCTTATATTCGATAGTTGCATCACCAGCTGAGAAAAATTCGTTTGTCTTATTACCATTATTTTTAATTGATGAAGCTGTATTTCCGATAGCAACAGGGCTTTCACCATATGTTGAAGCCATTAATGACCAACTAAAGGTTAAATAATCAGTAATTTCATCATAAAAACTATCATCAGTTTTATAAATAACTGAAATTGTATCAGTTCCAATTTTATTAATTTTATAATTAGAAATTTGAATAGCATCTAAACGTGATTCAAAAGTTTCGATAATTTCATCTAATGCATCATCATCTGTCTTTAATTCTGTATTTTCACTTGTACCATCAAATCCACCATCAGCTACAACTCTATCGCTAATTTTAAAAACAAATTCTTTTGATGATGTGTAATCTGCACTACCATTAATACCTTTGATACTAGGAATAAAAGCGACACCTAATCCAACAACCATTGCAGCGCATAATGTAATATAACCTGTAAATCTTTTCATGCTAACTCCTTTTATAAATTATAATTTATAAATGTACGCTTAAAATTTTACTATAAAGTATAAAATTAAACAATGATTTTAAAGGTTTTTATAAACAAAAATTTGCATTTTTTAAAAGTTTTTTATATTCAAAAAGAAAGCTAAAGCATTTTATGATTATAAAAAATATTTTTCACATATTTTTTTGCCTTTTTCAGTTAAAATTCTGCCTCTTTTTGTTCGTTCAATATATCCTTCAAATACAAGATAATTCTCATTCATTTCTTGGATGCTTTTAACATCAATCAACAAGTAATTTGAAATAGTTTCAAGTGATATAGGAGTATTTTTAAAATTAAAATACATGATTTTTAATATATCCATGTCTTCCTCAGTTAAACCAAATTCATTAATTCCTAAAATCGTAAAAGCATCTTTAACTATTTTCAAATTTAGTACTTTTGTTTTTAAAAATACTGAATAATCAATGATTCTTTTTAATAAATTTAGAGCAACTCTAGGTGTTTTTCTACTTCTTTTTGCGATTTCAAAAGAAGTATTTGTATCTATTTTAAAGTTGATTTTTTCACAATTATCAGAAATAATTTTTGCCAATTCTTCATCTTTATAATATTCAAACTTAAACTTAATTCCAAATCTGTCTCTTAAAGGTCTAGATATCGAACCAATTAAAGTCGTTGCACCAATCAAAGTAAATGGAGCTACATCTAAATTTAAAATTTTAATTTCTTCAGCACTTTTAAAAGTAACATTTAATTTGTAATCTTCCAAAACACTATATAAAATTTCTTCTAATTCTTTATCCAGTCGATGAATTTCATCAATAAATAATATATCACCTGGATTTAAAGTAGAAATTATTGAAATTAAGTCGCTTGTATCTTTTAAACTAGGTGCACTAACAATTTTAATTCCAACTTCTAATTCATGAGAAATTATGTAAGCTAAACTTGTTTTTCCTAAGCCGGGGGCACCATAAAGCAAAATATGATCCAAGCAACTTTTTCGTTTTTTTGCACTATAAATAAATATATTAAGACGTTCAATAATACTTTTTTGGCCAATAAAAGATTCTATATTTTGAGGTCTAAATTCATTATTTGCTTCTTTCATTGTTTATTATCCTTATCGCTTTTTTAACAGCCTCATCTATATCTAAATTTGTTTCGATTTCTTTTAAAGCATATTCTATTTCGTTATCTTTATATTTTAATTTTTTCAAAATATTAAAAACATCGCTATATTCGATTAAATTTAAGTCAAATTCATTAAGTTTGTTTTTTAAGTCATGGCAAATAAGTTCTGCTTTATTGCCAATTCCACTCACTCTATTTAACTCTTTAATTTCACCTCTTTTTAATAAATAAATAAGTCTATCAAAAGATATATTCTTAAATATTTGAAGTGCAGTTTTAGGACCGACACCATTGACTAAAATTAATTTCTTAAACAACAGCAAATGTTTAAATTCTAAAAACCCATACAAATTAATTTCACTATTATCTTTTATTAAATCAACTACAAAAATTTTAGCTTCTTCTTCAAGCTTATATAAATTAATATCATGAACAAAAACATTGTAACCGATTCCTAAATTTTCGATTACTACGCTATTTTTTTCTATTTTTTTAATTTTTCCAATTAAGTAACTATACACTAACTTTTTTTAAAGGTTAGGCAAAATATTCAAATTCAAAATCTTCAAGAATAACAGTATCTCCGTTTTGAGCACCCATTTTAGAAAGTTCTTTATCTACACCGATATCATTTAAATATTTAATGAGTTTCATCATACCTTCATCTTCGCTAATATTAATTAAATGATAAGTTCTTAAAACTCTTTCACCAACAATTCTATAAGTTGATTGATTTTCTTTAACAATCTTAAATATATCGTTATCCTTTGTTAAATCGTAAACGTTTTCTTCGTCTTTTTCATCGTATACAGGATAAATTTTACTATCTTTTAATAAATCTGCTGCTTTATATAAAACCAATTTAAGATTATGATCAGTTAAAGAAGAAATATCGATTACATCGATCTTTTTTCTTTTCATAGACGCTTTAAATTTTTTATATTTTTCGATAGCTTCATCACTATCAACTTTACTAGCTACAACGATTTCAGGTCTATCAATTAAATGCATTCCGTATTGTTTTAATTCATTACGAATAATTTTATAATCATCTAAAGGATTTCTATCGCTAGACATATCGACAAGATGAATCAAAACTCTAGTTCTTTCGATGTGTCTTAAAAAAGTAAGACCTAAACCTTTTCCTTGATAAGCGCCCTTTATAAGTCCTGGCATATCAGCCAAAACAAAGCTTCTTCCATCATCTAAATAAGTGACGCCTAAATTAGGTACAATTGTAGTGAAGTCGTAATCTCCTATTTCTGCTTTACAATTAGAAACACAAGATATAAAGGTTGATTTGCCTACACTTGGTAAACCAATAATACCTACATCAGCAAGTAATTTTAATTCAACAATGATCGTTTTTCTTTCGCCTGGAAGCCCGTTTTCAGCAATTTTAGGAGCTTTGTTTCTTGAATTTTTAAAACAAGCATTTCCTCTACCGCCTCTACCACCTTTGCATAACAAATACGTTTTTCCTTCTTCATTTAAATCACAAATAAATTTATGATTTTCTTTTTCAAAAACGACACTTCCAATAGGTAAATCAATATATAAATCTTCACCTTTTCTTCCGTAAAGATTTTTAATATCACCATCTTCACCATTTGGTGCAAAAAATGCTTTTGAATGTCTGTAATTTACTAATGTTGACGTTTTACTTGAAGCTCTTAAATAAACTGAACCGCCTCTACCGCCATTACCACCATCTGGACCCCCATTAGGTCTATTTTTTTCATGAAGAAAAGAAAGACGACCATCGCCACCTTTTCCGCTTTTACAATCTAATATAACTCTATCAATAAACATAATATCTTTTTTTAAAAAACCACCTACACTAAAGTAGGTGGTTAAATTTTAATAAACACTAACGCGTTTTTTATCTTTTCCGACTCTTTCGAATTTAACAATTCCTGCTTTAGTAGCAAAGATTGTATCGTCTTTTCCAAGTTTAGTATTAACCCCTGGATAGATTTTTGTACCGCGTTGTCTATAAATAATTGCACCTGCTTTACAAACTTGACCATCGCTTACTTTAACACCAAGTCTACGACCAGCACTATCACGTCCGTTTTTAGTACTACCGACACCTTTATGGGAAGCGAATAATTGTAAATTAAGTTTAAAATTTAATTTCATATACTCTATATCCTTTCCTCTCTAATCGAGATATTCTTAGGTCTACTTTCTCTTATTGTTTCTAATTGAATTCTTATAGTCTTTAACACTATCTTATCATTTAAAGAAATATTTTTATCTTTTTTCTTTAAACACTTAACATCACCTGACTTGATACAAATATCAAAGTCATCAGTTTTTTCAATAGCATTTAATCCTCCGACGATTACACTACTAATCGCTGAACAAACTATATCATATCCAATTTTATCAAATTCAGCATGACCTATTGAAGAAAAACCACAATAATCGTTTTCTTCTAAATAAAATACAATGTTAACCATTAAGCATTAATAGAAACAATAGTTAAACATGTATATGGTTGTCTATGACCAAGTGTCTTACGGTAATTAGATTTAGCTTTATATTTATAAACTTTGATCTTTTTACCTAAGCCTTGTTTTTCAACCTTAGCAACGACAGTGGCACCTTCAATTGTAGGATTTCCAGTTTTTACTGTTTTATCTCCAATTAAAAGAACATCTTTAAAAGTATATTCTTTTCCAACTTCAGCGTCTAATTTTTCGACAAAAACTTTTTGTCCAACTTCGACTTTGAGTTGTTTTCCACCACTTAAAATTATAGCGTACATACCAAGCCCTCCTTATTAAAATAATTACTCGCTCTTAAGGTACCATTAACTGGTTTTGAGACCTTTTTAATGCGGTTGTAGTCAATAATGAGTTACAACGTTAGAAAATATATCATTTTTATTTACATTTGTCAAACTAACTCAACATTTTTTCTTCATAAAATGAAAAATAGTTTTTATTTGAAATAATTATATGATCCAATAATCTAATTTTCTCACTTTTTAAATAATTTTCAAATGTAAAAGTTGAGAATATATCATCATTACTAGGTAATGAATCATCATCTAAGTGATTGTGTAATATAATTACACTATTTGATTTTGTTTCTTTGATTGTTTTTAAAATACAATTAATATTGATTTTAATATAATCATTTAAACCTATTGTATATTCAAAAACTTTAGTTCTATTATTATTCTTTAAGCAGATAACTAATAGCTTCTCTTCTTCACAAGATCCTATATTAATAAATTCTTTAACAAGTTCGATAGGCTGATATTCATTTTCGCAATACTTAGAGTTTATTTCTAAACTTATTCTTTTATATAGTTCAAAAACAGCTAATAATTGATAAATTTTTGCTTTATTTAAACCTTGAATCGAATAAAAATCTTCAAATTTTAATTTTGAAATATTTAATATTGTCTGATATTTAAATAAAATATCATTAGCGATATCAATACAACTGTGACCTTTTACACCAGAATTTATTATTAAAGCCAATAATTGGGTATTATTTAAATTATTAATACCATTCTTTTCAGCTTGCTCTCTTGGGCGATCTTCTTGAAAAATATCTTTAATATTTGCCATTATTTCCGCTCAAAAGAATATCCTCCAGGCAATTTAACTTTTCCTGTGTCTTTCATGAACAACTTATAAACGATAACAGCAATTATAGCTATCGACATAATCGCTAAAACACCTGCTAATGTAATAGCCTCACCTGCATAAGTTGTAGTTAATTCTTCATCTGTTAACGGAATTTTCCTCATATTTTTACCTCCTTCACTATACAAGACGTAAAGAAGGTTGAAAAATTATTATAAGGAATTTATTTTATTTAAAATTTCTTCTAGTTGTTCTTTATACTTATTGTATTTTTCAGTTTCTAAATCAATTTTAGCTTTTGGTGCTTTAGAGATAAAGTTTTGATTACTAAGCATTCCTTCACTTCTTTTAATCTCTTGTTCTAACTTTTCTTTTTGTTTATTAAGATTACTTAAAATATCGCTTTTATCGGTATTATCAACAATAAATAAACTAAAATCATCAACTATATATGAAGTTGCTTTAATTCTTTCGTTAATTTTTTCAACACTATTAGCAAAGCTAAATCTAGTTAAATAAGGAATCAATTCTTCTTTTAACCCATCACCTAAAATTTTAATATCAACTTTAGTATTTGGTGCCAATTTATTGTCAACTTTATAACTTCTAACATCTTCAATAGCTGTTTTTAACTTATTAACTTCGTTATATGCTTTTTTAAATCTAGAATATTTTTTATTAAATACTGGATATTCTTCAAGCATAATCGATTCTTTATGATTATTAATATGTAAATAAATTTCTTCACTGATAAATGGAGAGAAAGGATAAATCATCATTACTATCGCTTTTAAAACAGTTAATAATGTGAAATATGTATGTTCTTTATCTTCGTTGTTAGATAAACTTACTTTGCTATATTCAAGGTAAACACTACAAAAATCATCATATACAAAATTATAAAGAATACTACTTGCGATTCCGTATTCATATTTATCCATATATTTTGTAACTTCTTTTACTGTCTCGTTTAATCTATATAAAATAAATTTATCGACTAAATTAAGCTTTTTAGATTCGATTTCTTCAAATTTATAATCTTCAGGAATATTAATTAAAATATATCTCGCACTATTCCAAATTTTATTTAAATAATTACAGCTAGACTTAACCTTTTCTTCATCGTATCTCATATCTTGTCCAGGAGTAGCTGTCGTAGCTAAGAAATATCTTAAACTATCTGCACCATAATTATTAATAACATCGATAGGATCAATACCATTACCTAAAGACTTAGACATTTTTCTTCCTTTATTATCTCTAACGATACCATGGATTAAAACACCTTTAAATGGTGCTTTATGCATAAATTGCATACCTTGGAAGTACATTCTAGCGACCCAGAAGAAGATGATATCATAGCCTGTAACCATTAAATCAACAGGGAAATATCTCTTTAAAGCTTCAGTTTCTTCAGGCCATCCTAAAGTTGCAAATGTCCATAAAGCACTTGAAAACCAAGTATCTAAAACATCTTCATCTTGATACCAATTTCCGCTATTATCAGGCATATGGTCAGAAACTAGTATTTCATTAGTAGTTTTTGAGTAATAAACTGGTATTCTATGTCCCCACCATAATTGACGTGAAATACACCAATCATCACAATTTGACATCCATCTTGTTAAAACTTTTTCAAATCTTTTTGGATAGAAATTAACTTTATCACTACTCTTTTGATTATTTAAAACCATCTCAGAAAGAGGTTTCATTTTAACAAACCATTGTTTAGATAAAATAGGTTCTACAACAGCATCACTTCTTTCTGAATGTCCAACCTTATGAATAGTCTTTTCGATCTTAATTAAATCACCATTATTTTTAATATCTTCTACTAAAACTTTTCTACATTCATATCTGTCCATACCTGAATACTTGCCACATAAGTTGTTCATTGTACCATCAGTATTCATAATAATAGGATGTTTAAAACCGTATTTTTGACCAATAATAAAGTCATTTGGATCATGAGCCGGAGTACATTTCATTGCACCAGTTCCGAATTCAATATCTACATATTCATCAGCAATGACAGGTATTTCTTCACCATTAGCGGGATTAATTACAGTTTTACCAACTATATCTTTATATCTTTTGTCTTTTGGATTTACAACAATGCAAGTATCACCAAACATTGTTTCAGGTCTAGTTGTAGCAATTTCTAAATACTTGTCATAATTGTCTTTAAAATGATATTTAAAATAGAAGAATTCTCCTTCATCATCTTTATAGATAACTTCAATATTACTTAAAGCAGTTTTCATTACAGGATCATAATTTACGATTCTTTCACCTCTATAAATAAGGCCTTGGTCATACATATCTTTAAAAACTTTATAAACAGCCTTTTGAAAGCCTTCATCGAGAGTAAATCTTTCTTTTGAATAATCTAAAGCAAGACCCATTTTAGCCCATTGTTTATGAATTATATTAGCGTATTCTTCTTTCCGTTCAAAAGCTCTTTTTAAAAACGCTTCTCTACCAATATCAAAACGAGATACTCCTTCTTCTTTTAATCTAGCATCAACCTTAGCTTGAGTTGCAATTCCAGCATGATCACATCCAGGTAAATATAAACAATCAAAACCTTTTGCTTTTTTATATCTAATAGTAATATCTTGAATTGTTGTGTCGATAGCGTGACCAATATGCAATTTTCCAGTAACGTTTGGTGGAGGTAAAACGATAGAAAAACGAGGTTTTGATAAATCTCCACATTTAAAATAACCTTTTTCTTTCCAAATATCGTATCTATTTTCTTCTACTTTTTTGAAATCATATCTTTTTTCTAATTCCATACGCTACTCCTTTACAAAATGATCGATCGTTTCTTTTAATAACAATATCGAACGTTCTTCTTTTGAACTCGTTAATAAAATCAAGTTTTTATCTTTATCTAAATCAAGTTTTTTTTTAAGATTTTTATAAATTTTACTCTTTTCAGATTGATTTAATTTATCACATTTTGTTAAACAAACAACAAAATTATAATTAAACGAGATTAAAAATTTATAAAAATCAAAATCATCATCTGTTGGTAAATGTCGGCTATCAAGTAAAAATACCACTAATTTTAAATATTTATTATCAGTAAAATATTTTTCAAGCATCTCACCATAAAATTCGTAATCTAAATCTTTTTTTGCGCTAAATCCGTAACCAGGAGAATCAACAAAATAAAATTTATCTTCAATTAAAAAATAGTTTAATAAACGTGTGTGGCCTGGTTTTTTACTAACAAAAGCTAATTTAGAATTATTAGTTAATGCATTTATTAAACTAGATTTACCGACATTGCTTTTACCAACAAAAAGCACCTCAGCTTTTCGTTCAGGTGCTTCTTTAATGTCAGTAATTGATTTTATAAATGTTGCTTTTTTATAATGATATTCCATCTTTAAAAATGATTTTTACCGCATCATCGACGTTTTTCATATATATAATCTCTAAATTATCAGTGATTTCTTTAGGTAATTCACTAACATTCTTTTTGTTATCTAATGGTACAAATATAGTTTTAATACCACTTCTTAAAGCTGCTAATGATTTTTCTCTTAATCCACCAATTGCTAAAGATTTACCTCTTAAGGTAATTTCTCCAGTCATAGCATAATCCCCGCTAACTGGAATTTTGGTTAACGCGCTAATAATAGCGCATGCAATCGCACATCCTGCACTTGGTCCATCTTTACTAACAGCTCCTTCAGGGACGTGAACATGAATATCGTTATCTTTAAAAATATTCGAATCTATTCCGTATTTTTTAGCGTTAGCTTTAACATAGTCTAAAGCGATTTCACAACTTTCTTTCATTACATCGCCAAGATTACCAGTTAAAAGAATGCCACCTTTACCAGGGAAATAATTAACTTCGATTGGTAAAATATCTCCACCATATGGACTCCAAGCTAATCCTGTAACTACACCGATTTCTTTATCTTTTTCTTTAGTGGTTGGATCAAATTCTTCAATTCCTAAGAATTCAACAACTTTTTTCTCAGTTATTTTAACTTTTGTTTTTGATTTATTTTCAAGAACTTGAACAACAACTTTTCTTAAAACACTAGCGATTTTTCTTTCTAAATCTCTAACACCACTTTCTTTTGTATATCTTTCGATAATGTATTCGATTGCCTTATCGCTAAATTCGACATTTTCTTCGCTTAATCCGTTATTTTTAAGTTCTTTTTTGATTAAAAAGTCTTTAGCGATATGAACTTTATCGAGTAAAGTGTAAGAATCAACTTCAATAAGTTCTAATCTATCCATCAATGGAGCAGGTATTTTACTTAAATCGTTTGCTGTACAAATAAATAAAACATTGCTTAAATCATAATTAATCTCTAAATAATTATCATTGAATGCAAAATTTTGTTCAGGATCTAAAACTTCTAAAAGCGCACTACTTGGATCACCTTTAAAATTATTTGTACCAATTTTATCGATTTCATCGAGTAAAAATACTGGATTATTAACCTTAACTTTCTTTAATAAAGAAATGATTCTACCAGGTCTAGAGCCAACATAGGTTCTTCTATGACCTCTAATTTCAGCTTCATCATTAACTCCACCTAAAGAGCATTTAATAAATTTTCTTTCCAAAGCTCTAGCGATACTTATACATAAACTTGTTTTACCACATCCAGGTGGGCCATAAAAACATAAAATAGGAGCTTTTAAATTACCATTAATCGCTTTAACAGCAAGGTATTCTAAAATTCTTTCTTTTACTTTTTTAAGACCATAATGATCTTCATCTAATACCTTTTTAACATTAGTAACATCATTATTGTCTTCAGTTTTTTCAAACCAAGGTACTGAAAATACAGTATCTATATAATCTTTAATGAGACTACCTTCAAGAGTACCTTGAGGCATAGTTTTATATCTTTTGAGTTCGCTTTTAACTTTTTCTTTAACTTCTTCAGGATAATTTCCATTTTCAAGTCTTCTTAAGCAATCTTCTTCAAAATCAACATCACCATCACCAAGTTCTTTGTTGATAGCTCTCATCTTTTCTCTTAATATATATTCTTTTTGACTTTTTTCAGCTGATTCTCTAACAAAAGTATTAATTTTGTTTTCTAACTCTTCTGCTTGTTTAACTAAATTAATATCATCAAGAATTAATTTAAATCTATTATTAATAGTATCTGCTTTTAATAATTCGATTTTTTTAAATGTATCAATTTTTAATAAATTACTGATTAAGTAGCTCAATTCTAAACTATTTACTCCAGATGAAGCCTTATCAAAAAGGTTACTATCATATCTTTCAAAAATCTTATTTACATTTTCGTTTGAAATAGTTTTAAAGATAGCAGCAATAAGCGCTTTTTCCTCTTCTTCATCACCATTTACATCAGGTTCTATTGATGCATCAGCAAAAAAAGCCTCACCATCAAGATAAAATTGAGAAATTTTTACTCTTTCTAATGCGTTTAAAAAACAGTGATACCCGTTTTTTGTATTTTGATAAGAATCTATTCTACATAAAGAACCATACTCTGCAATATCGTTAGGATCGCTTATCTTATCGACTGCACCATCTTTTTGACTTACAACGATAAGATAAGAATCGCAATTTGCTTTAGCTTCATCAAATGATTTTTTAGAATATTTTCTTTCAACGTATAAATTAGCGTCTGTTTTAGGAAAGATTACTGCGCCTCTAGTGATGATAATTGGTAATTTAAAAACTTTATTTGGTACAAATTTTTCCATCAAATATTCCTTTTATATATTATTCAGCTTTTTCTTCTTTTTTAGTTGCTTTTTTAGCAGCAGGTTTTTTTGCAGTTGTTGCTTTTTTTGTTGTTGCTTTTTTAGCAGGTTTTTCTTCTTTAACTTCTTCTTTTGCTGCACCTTCAACTGCAGGAGCGTTATTTGCTTCTAAGAAGTTAACAATTTTTTGATTTAATAAATTGCTGACGATTTCTCTTTCATGAGGTTGATACATCTTTTTGACATCTTCAACTTTTTGATTATACATTTTTGCTGTATTTTCATAGAATTCATCTAATTCTTTTTTAGAAATTAATAAATTTTCAACTTCAGCAATCTTATCTAAAACTACCATTGAAGTTAATTCGTGTTTTGCATTTTCTTTAGCAGTTTCGTGTAATTTTTCTTCTGTTAAACCTAAAATTTCAAGATATTGTTGATATGTAAGACCGTTTTGTTCGATTTGTTGTTTTGTTCTTTCAATACTTGCATGAGCTTCGTTTTCTAAAACAGCATCAGCGATAACGACTTCACTATTCTTGCAAATTTCGTTGATAACTTCTTGTAAGTAATGTGTCTTAGCATCTTTAGCCTTATTACCTAAAAGAACTTCTTCTTGATGTTTCTTTAAATCAGCTACAGTTGCAACATCTTTAATTTCTAATGAAGCAGCAAATTCATCGTTTAATTCAGGAACTTTCTTTGTTTTAA
Source organism: Lachnospiraceae bacterium GAM79 (assembly GCA_963619035.1). Classification (GTDB taxonomy): domain Bacteria; phylum Bacillota_I; class Bacilli_A; order RFN20; family CAG-826; genus Onthovivens. Next base: position 3,152 of record CAVEUC010000046.1, on the reverse strand, counting down.
CTTCGTGAACCATACAAACGAATTTAGCATCTTTACCAGCTAAATCTTTTACATATTGTTCTGGGAACTTAATAGCAACATCCTTTTTAGTTTCTGGAGTAACACCAACTAATTGATCTTCGAATCCAGGAACAAATGAATTTGAACCTAAAACAAGTGAATAATTGTCTGCACTTCCGCCATCAAATTCTTTTCCATCGATATAACCTTTAAAATCAAAAATGACTGTATCGCCAAGTTTTGCAGGTTCTTCGCTTAAAACAAGTTCACTATTATCTTCTAATAATTTATCTAATGAAGCTTTAATTTCATCTTCAGTAACTTTTGAAGCTTCAAGTTTTAAATGAATATCTTTATATTGTCCTAATTTGACTTCTGGGACAACTGTAATAGTAAAGACTACTTCTAATTCTGTGTCACTTAATTTTGTAACGTTGACACTTGGAGATGTAAATGGTCTTAAAGAATTTTCTTTAAGTGCACTTTCAAACATTTCTGGTAAAGCAGTATTGATTGCTTCATCCATTAATTCTGATGGATTGATATGTTGTTTAGCCATTTCTAAAGGTGCTTGACCTTTTCTAAATCCTTTAATTTGGACATTTTTAACTAACTTCTTTAAAGCTTTATCTTGAGCGTCTTTCCACTCTTTTCCACTAATTGCAGCTTTAACTTCGTAAATACCTTGTCCTTTGTTAATTGCTTTTTCTGACATTTTAATGTTTCCTTTCAAAAATATATGCTTTTAAATTATATACTAGATTTATAATCTAGTAAAGAAAATAGACCTTATAAAAAGCCTATTTCATATATTACTATTTTTTATTTTCTCTAACAAGATAATCGCGCAATTTTTAGGAATAATTTGACTTAATTCTTCCAAAGTGACATTTTTTAAGTCTGAAATCGTCGGATATATCTTTTTAATCTTTTCAATTCGCTTCTCTCCAAGTTGAGGAATATCGTCAAAAATTGATTTAAACATATCTTTATTTCTTTTATTTATATGCGTTGTAATCGCATATCTATGAACTTCATCTTGCATTCTTGTAAGCATGAAAAATAAAGATTTATCAAATGTAACATCAACTTCTTCAAAATTTTTAGTTAATAAACCTTTGGTTCGATGGTTATCATCTTTAAATAACGATGCAATATTTATATCTAAATTCAATTCTTTAAGCACTTTTATCCCTACTTCAAGTTGAGTTTTTCCTCCGTCTAAAAGTATTAAATCAGGTAGAGGTTGTTTTTCTTCTTTTAAGCGAGAATATCTTCTAAAAAGAACTTCTTCCATACTTTTAAGATCGTCAGCTTTATTCTCATTTTGTATATTAAATTTTCTATACATTTTTTTAACATTAATACCATTTTTAAATACGACCATAGCACCGATTGCATTAGTTCCTTGAAGATGTGAATTATCGAACAATTCGATATAATAAGGTGTTTTTATATTTAATATACTACCTAATAATTCAAGATTTTTAATATTATCTTCATCGTAATTTTTGGTTAAAAAATGTTCATCCAAAGCTTCTTTTGCGTTCTCTAAAACAATTTGAATCGTATCTAAAAGAACACCTTGCTTTGCTAAAATAACTTTTATTTCATTGAAGTAAGATTTTAAATTTTCATAAAGATTTGAGTTAGAAACGATAATTTCTTTTGGTAAAGAATTAATTTGATAATATTGATAGATAATATCACTAACAAAATCTTCGACATCATCAATAATTTCATAAACGAAATTTCTTTTTAATGTCAATTTTCCATTTCTATAAACAAATATCACTATTCCTACATACCCATTTTTGATGCTAAAAGCAACAAAATCTCTATCAATTTTATCTAAAAATTCCATTTTTTGCTTTTCATTAATATTTAAGATCGAATCTAAAATATCTTTGCACTCTTTAGCATTTTCAAAGTCTAAATTTGAAGAGTAATCTTTAATTTTTTCTTTTAAAGAATCTATAATTTTTTTATTATTTCCTTTTAAAAAGTCATCTATTTTTTCAATTTCTTCTTTATAAATTTCTTCATCAATTTTATTGATACAAGGAGCGAAACATTGATGCATCGAATAATATAAACAAGGTTTCGAACCTAAATTTTTACATTTTCTCAATTTAAATAATTTATTGATTAAATTTATCATCTCATAGCAGCTATTACTACTAGGAAAAGGCCCATAATAAGCAACTTTTTTATTATTTGTGTTCCTAAAAATTCCTACGTAAGGATCTTTTATATTTTTATAAATACCAATATAAGGATAATGCTTGTCATCCATCAATAAAATATTATACCTAGGAAGATATTTTTTAATCATATTCATCTCTAAAATTAAAGCTTCTTTTTCGGTATTTGTAACAATTATTGTGAAATGATCAACATGAGAAACCATCGCAAAAGTCTTACCGTTTTGAGGTCTATAAAAATATTGAGATACTCTCTTTTTTAAATTTTTAGCTTTACCGATATAAATGATATTATCATCACAATCTCTCATTTGATAACATCCAGGTTTATCAGGTAAAAGTTCTATTTCTTTTTTTAACACTTCGTTCATTTTAATTTAATTATAGTGACTCCATTACCACCATCAAGTTCACTTCCTAATCTAAACGATTCAACGTATATTGATTTAGATAAATATTGATGGATCGCTTCTCTTAATTTACCACTTCCAAATCCATGAATTACCTTGACTTCTTTAAGATGCCTAATCGAACAATCATCTAAATATTTCCCTAAAGCATCGATTCCTTCATCGATATGATAACCAATTAAATTTAAAGAACTTGGAACATTTTTAATATTAAAAACCATATCATCAACATTTTTACTAGCTTTAACTTTTTTAATATCTGCAACTGTTTTTGTCGCCTTATTTTCATCAATTTTAATTTTTAATCCATTATTTAGATAGACTTCTAATTTATTTTTATTTTTATTGATAACTTTTCCTCTAGAATCCAAAGATTTAATATAGACAAAATCACCAATTTCAATAATATCATCACTAGTTTTTTCTTCTATAACTTGATCAAGTTTTTTCTCGGTTTCTTTTTTGTTTTTATTAACCAAAAATTCATCGTAAATATCATTTATTTCATTATATTTTTTATCGAGATACTCATCCAATT
>CAVEUC010000045.1:0-34578 GCA_963619035.1 Lachnospiraceae bacterium GAM79 | reverse complement strand
TTGGTGCTAGTGTTACTGGAACTGTCGCATGGTTCACATCAAGTAGAACTGCTACAATTACAGCTGCAAATTTTGCTTCAGTTAAAACATCAACTTCTTTAGTTGCTACTGTTGCAGGAAATGCTGATGCAGGTACAAAAGGAACTACACAAGCAATCGAAGTTTTAGGTAGCTTAACTCATGGTTCATATAATGCTGTTGCTAATGCAGAAGGTTCATTATATGTTGCTAATTTAAATGATGATGCAGAGCCAGTTATTACTAGCTATTCAGATTTAGGAACATATGCTGATCATATTGATAAAGAAGCTACTAAAGCTAGCAATAAATGGAAAGCAGTTGCAGGTACTGCAACCGATAAGAGTGATGATGTTTGGTATGGTGTTGGATGGACAATGACTTTCAAAATGAAAGCTGCTACAGATGCTGAAACTAACTACTTATTATTAGATAATAGTAAAAATGGTTCAACTTTTACTGATGGAACAGCTGGTGGTCAAACTATTAATGGTTTAAGAATTGCTTTAATGACAGAAAGTAAAGTATTAGTTCTTGGTGGAGATGATACATTAACACATACAGTTGGTACATCTGCTAAAGATGGTGTTACAAAATTCGAATCTACTAATTATGCAAAAATTTCAACAGGTGCTGCTAAATTAGAAGATGGTGCTGCTGATATTGCAACTGATAAATATTGCTTTGGTGAATTACCAGCTAATGGAACTAATACAATTTCAATGACATGTGTTGCTTGGTTTGAAGGAAGTGATTCAAATGTTGTTGATAAAATCCAAGATAAAGATACAATAATGAGCAGTGTTTCTGCATCATTAGCTTTCTATTCAAGAAAAGCTTAATAGAACTTAACTATTAATTATTAAATATTTATAAAGGTACGTTTTATGACGTACCTTTTATTATTAATATTTTTAAATATAAGATAAATAGCACTAAAAAGTATAATAATACACATAAATATAACTATAAAATCATACATTTAGTCTATATTTAGTAAATATTTCTTTTAATTTTAATTAAATAATAATAGAATATTTTTAGATACGTTCTAGAAGTATTTGTAATTTAGGAGATAAATAAGTATGAAATTAGATAAAAAGACTAAGAAAATAATATATATAACATTATTTTCTTTAGATATGTTATTAACTTTATTCTTATTTATTCTTTCTATTATTATATTAGCTACAATGCCTAAAGATTCAGAATCATTAAAAAATGCTACAGGAATGATAGGATATTTACAAAAGAATCCTAACTTAATATTAGGATTAATAGTAGTACCATTAGTAGTATTATTATGTATCAACGTATATGTATTAGTAGTATATGTTAAAAAACATGCTAAAGAATCTAGAGCAGAATTAAAAGATCTATCAGCAGAAGAAAAAGCTAAACTAAAAGAAGAACTTATGAAAGATCTTTTAAAAGAAGAAGAATCTAAAGAAGATAAAAAAGAGAACTAAATATTAAAGAATCGATAGAATCGATTCTTTTTTTATATTTAATACTCTTTTTTAATATGAAAATTTATAATAATTTTTCTTTTAATTTAACCCAACTATGTGTATAATTTTATTTGTAAAAGGCAAAACTAAAGAAATTTAGTGGCGCAAAGCTATAGGGACTTAGTATATTAAAAATACAGTCAGCCAGTTACCGTTCGGTAGTTATTGAAAAAAGATTAATTATTTGATAGGTGATTGGTCTTTTTAAATTTAATAATTACTTTAAGACTCAAACTATACATATTTAATGAATTTAATCGCACAACTTAAATTTTTAAATGCTAATATTTAAAAGGTTTTTAATATGGTTGATTTAACATATGTGAAGAAAAGAAAAAGAAAACAAGTTGCGAAGATTGTAACTGGAGTAAGTGCAGTACTTATTGTACCTTTTTTAATCCTCTCTTTCATTGGTAAAGAGATTGGTCACTTTACGATCGGATTAAAAAACTCTAATGTATCTTTAGCATTAGCTACAGATAAAGAGTTAACTAATAAAACTACATTTATCGGATTAGATAAATTAGCACCTTACGCAGTTTACACAGTAGATGGAATCAATAAGAACTATACTGATGATACTATCGACAGCGTCGATAGTAATGATAGTATTGGTAAAAGAGTTAATCCTACTACTGAAGAAACATCAGCATTATACTTTTTTAAGTATACTTTTTATGTTGTAAACGTAGGTGAAGTTAACGCTACTTACGATATTTCTTTTTCAATTACAGACAACAAAAGACCTACTAACGTAAACTACTCTTTAGATGATATTTTACGTGTTAGATGGTATGAGAATAGTGGGAATTCAAATACTCACTCATATAAAACATATGCTAAAAAGAGCTTAACTCCTAATTTCAATGAAGGAGATACTGAACCTTTTTACAATACTTGTATTGGTAAAACTACTAATGGAGTATGTAAAGATGGTTACGCAGAATTATTTAGTGATGATATTACTATTTTAAAGAATACTACAAAACATTTTAAAGTAGGTGATTACACTAGATATACTGTTTTAATGTGGCTAGAAGGAAATGATCCTGAAGCTGTAGGCACTACACCTGATGAAACTTATTTAAAATTAGCAATCAACGTTGAAGCTTACGAGGATATTGATGAAGAATAAAGATTTTGTTTTACCTTTATTATCAATTTCAATAAGTCTATTAGTTATCGGTACCGTTGGTGCTACTTTAAGCTGGTATCAATATAACACTAATACTTATTTTAATTACGACGGGACTAGTATTGGAAGTTCTAAGCTTTTTGATATTGGTTTAGTTAGTGATACCTATTTAGCTGATGCGAGCAAGTATGGTTTAAAACAAGATGAAAATGATTCTAGTATATATTGGGCTAATAGCCAAATCGATACTAGTACTACAAAATACTATTTAAGTAAAAATGGATACACTACAAACACACTTAACGGTGTTACTAGTGGTAAATATTCAACCAATGGAGAATTCTCTTTAAAAAGAGCTCCTGAACACTGCGACAATTATTACGATACTTTTTCTAGAGCTGAAAAAGCTAGTAAGGACAATTACGTCCATTTTGATTTTGTATTTAGAATTAGAGAAATTACCGGTGATGGAATTATCTACTCTAAAGATGGAAATATATATTTAAACAAAATCGAATTAGAAGGAGAAGGTAATATTGAAAAATCTACTAGATTTCATTTTGCTAATGAAACTAGTAATTTTATATTAAATCCTAGTGTTACTGATGATGGAAAAGATACAGTTGGTGGAATATTAGATTTAAATAAAGATGGCTTATACGACTATAAAGAATCTTTAGTTACAGGAAAAAGCTATGAATATTATTATGGTGAAACTGAAAACGGAGAAGGTGTCGTATATAAAGATGAAGTTACTACTGATGGAGTAGATACTGGTAAAGGTAGTGAGAATAGCTTTACTGGTGAACATAAAAACGGAGTATACGCTGTTGATGAAACTAAAACTATCGCTGCTAAAAGCGAATTTTTAGGTTATGACACGATTATTAAGAATCATGAAGTTATAACAACTATTACAACAGATAACGGATTGGCATATCTTTCATTAGATGTTTATTTAGAAGGTTGGGATTCTTATTTTATCGATGAAGAACAAGAACATAAATTTTCTTTAAGTTTGGAGTTTGGTGTTGATGAAGAATAAGGCTAATATTTTAATACCTTCGTTGCTTGTTAGTATTATTACGATACTTTTAACTACTACAGGTCTTACTGTAGCATGGTATGCAAGTGGTTTATCTTTAAAAATATCTGATATCGATATTTCTATTGTAACTGATCCTACATTAGAGATAGGAGTAAAAGATAGTGAAGGTAATATCAATTACTATAAAGATAAGTTACCTAGTGAAGTATTTAAAGACAAATACGTAAGTTTATTTAAACCTGTATCTAGCATGTATTCTTCTTTATTTATTGATTCTAAAGAAGATTATCCTGTATTTAGAGAAAAATATGGTCATCCTACATATAGTGATGAAACTACATATAAATCTAGTAATGTAGCAAAAGATGGATATTTCTCTATCGAACTATATTTAAGAAGCGATTCTGATGTATATGTTACAGTTGATAGCAATACTGAGCGTACATATTTTAAAGGTGATACTGCTAAAAATATTGAAAAGGCAAAAGACTTAGTTAGTAGATATCCTACATTAACAGAAGAAGAGATAGCTTCAAGAATGGATGAGATCGATCACTCTTTAAGATTTTCTTTATTGGAGACTAGTAGTGATAACTATAACTACACAATCATCGATCCATATAAAGATAAAGATACATATTTTTCAGGAAGTTTAGATATCGATGCTAATGGATATTACGATTCTTATATCGATTCTTCTTTAAATAGAAAAGAATTTTATTACGGAGAATATTATAATGATGATAAGCTTGTTTATGAATTAAATGAAGAAGCTACTTCGATTAGTGGAGAATCATCAACATTCAATGCAGGTCACAACGAGAACACGTATGTTGTAAATGTCGATAAGTCTATTGAAAACGGACTAGTTAGAGCTAAAGAAGAAAGCGTAAGTTTAACTACCGTTAGCGATGAATTAATCGCATTAAAACACGATGAAGCTAAAAGGGTTGTATTTTCAATCTATATCGAAGGTTGGGATTTAGACAATACCAATGTAAATGAATATGGTGCATTTAAATCTTCTTTTGGTTTTAAAGTGAGTAAGGAGTATATTGTATGAGCGAATATTTTGAGTATTTAGGGGAGTTTTTAAAGAGATTTTTTGTAGATTTTGGCAATTTCTTTAAAGATGTTTTTGCTTCCCCATGGGGTAAAGTTCCTGGTAATTTTGATTATTACAATCAATTATTTAGTCAATATTCTCCTAAATTTGGAGTTGGTGGATGGATATTCTTTGTAATATTTATCATTCTTTGGATTGGTTTTATCGGTGGATTATTATTCTTAATATATTTAGGATTAAGAAAATATATTAGATTTGTTAAAAAAGAGATCGACAAAGAAAAATTACAAGAAACTATCGAAAGACTTAATTATGAATTATTTAACGCTATCAAAGAAAAAGATAGAATCTTAGCTTTAAAGGTTGGTGAACTTGGATATAAACCAACATTAAAAGAACAAGAAGAAGCTAAAGAAGTTATTGAAGAAGTATCTTCTAGATTCCCTAAACTTACATATGTTGACCATGAATATAAAGATTTTAATAGTGAAATCGCTAATGTTGATGGATTAACTTTAGAAGAATTATGCACTTCTTTTAGAAACTTCGCTGCAAGTCAATTACATTTATATTACACAATCGATACAATTAGACAATTATTTGCTGGTATGGCTACATCTAAACTTATCATTTTAGAAGGTATCTCTGGTACTGGTAAAACTTCCCTTCCTTACGCTATGGGAAAATTCTTTAATTTCGATGCGAATATTTGTTCAGTTCAACCTTCTTGGAAAGATAGAAGTGAACTTGTAGGTTACTACAACGAATTTACTAAAAAATTCAATGAAACTGAATTTTTAAAAGCTTTATATACTGCAATTTATAGAAAAGATATCAATTTAATCGTTCTCGACGAAATGAACCTTGCTCGTATTGAGTATTATTTCGCAGAATTCTTATCCGTCATGGAAATGCCAAATGTCAATGAATGGAAAATTGAATTGATTAACTCGTATAGTAATGATGATCCAAAATACGTTATTAACGGTAAGATTTTAATTCCTCAAAACGTTATCTTCTTCGGAACAGCTAATAACGATGACTCTACATTTACAATCTCCGATAAGGTCTACGACCGTGCTATCTCTTTATTCTTTGATAATAAAGGTATTCCATTCGATTGTGACTATCAAGATTCTTTAAATGTAAGCTACGATCAAGTTAACACATTATTTAAGCAAGCATGTGAAGAATTCCCAGTATCTGATAAATTATTAGATAAATTTGCTGAATTAGATGACTTCGTTATCGCTAAATTCAAATTAGCATTTGGTAACCGTATCTTGAAACAATTAAAAACATTCATCCCAGTATATGTAGCTTGTGGAGGAACTGATTTAGATGGTTTAGATTTCATCTTCACAAACAAGATTTTAAAGAAATTTGAATCTTTAAATATCGCTTTCTTAAGAGATGAGTTAAAACAACTTAATAGCCAATTAGACAAATTGTTTGGAAAAGGCAATTTTAAGATGGCTCATAGATATATCGATAACTTAATTAAGATGTCTCAATAGTGAATATGGAAAAGAAAGAAAATAGTAAAACTAAAAAAATATCTACTAGTAGCAAAAAAGAAACTAAAAAGAAAACTGCTACTAAAGAAGTTAAAGAAGCTAAGGTTGAAGTTGAAAAGCCTAAAAAGAAGAGAGTCAATAGACTTAAAAATCAAAAGACTCAATCTTCTTTTGAAAAAGCAGGCAAAAAACTTCAAACTAGATTCAATAATTTAACAAGAAAAGATGAAAATGCTAAAGATATTTTGAATTGCTTAAAAACAGGAAGCAATTCTTTTTTACGTGTATCTAGAACTGAAAATACAGCTTTTGATATGTCTTGGATTAAAGAGATTGAAAAAGCTATTCCTAGTATTGATGAGATTATTAAAAATCCTAGAATCAATACAAAAAACGTAACAAATGTCGTACCTATCGAACTTGCTAAAAAGACGAATAGCGAATCTATACAACATTTAGCAACTCACTCTCAATACGTTAAAGAGATCGATGAAAATGGCGATGTTATCCCTTCTAAGATTTTAAATATCGAAGCAGAAGACAACTATTTAACATATGAAAATAAATTCATCGCAACTTTAATTAGAAGACTTGTTTTATTCGTTGAAAAAAGATATGAATATATCGTTAAGTACTCTCCTTTAAAAGATTACGATATCATGTATGTTAAAAATAGAAGTGTAATTAACGGTGTAGAATATATCGTAGAAAGTAAAGTTATCGCAAGTAAGATCAGCGAATCTCAAAGCGACAAAAATATATCAGGTCACGAATTTGTAAAAAAAGTTAATTTAATTAGAAAATATATTAAATATTTCTACGCTTCATCTTTTATGAAGAAATTTAAAAATGAAAAGAACGTTAGAAGTCCTATTATTCAAACTAACATCATCAGAAAGAACCCTAGATATAGAAAATGTTACGAATTATATAAATTCATTGAAAGATATGATAAGTTAGGTGTTAACTTCTTAATTAAAGAAGATTATAAAGATTTTGATGAGAAAACTAAAAAAGAGATGTATAACTTAACTCTTGCTAATGTTTTAACATTAAAAGGAAGCGATGCTAAATATAAAATTAAATCTAAAAAGAAGATTAAAAAACCAAAGGTCTTAACTACTGTAGATGATGATATATTTACATTCTATCCTATCGGAGAAGATCCAGAATTTATTAGAGTAGATGAAAAGTATTTAAACTACAAATCAGCTAATACAGAAACTTTAAAGAAGAAACCTAAGATGCCTGAAAGAAAGTTTGCTATTGGTAACTATCTTAAAAAAGGTAAGGTTGATAAAGATAAAAAGAGAAGAGATGAACTTCTTAAACGTAAGAAGGCTGAAGCTATTCAATTTGAAAAAGAACAAAAACTTCTTTTAGCTGAACAAGAAAAAGAAATAGCAAGACAAAAAGCGTTATTAGAAAAAGAAGAAGAGAAAAGAAGACAAGATGAACTTGAAAAAGCTAGAGTCTACGTCAAAGAAGAAGCTAATAAATATGCAAATGAACTTGAATCAATATTAGAAGAAGAAAGAAAGAAACTTATTGAAGAAAGTTTGAAAAATCAAGAAAACATTGATAATGCTGAAACAAATCAAGATAATCTTGAAGATGTTGTAGTAGATGATACTAATAATCAAGATAACCTTGATAATAATGAAGAAAATCAAACAAACCTTGATAATTTTGAAACAAATCAAGAAAACCTTGATGAAAGTAAGGAAAATGATGCTAAAAATCAAGGAAACGTTGATTTATCTAATGAAAATCAAGAAAACCTTGAAGAAAACTTGAATTTAGATGATAAAAATCAAGAAAATCTTGATAATTCAACTAATACTGAGGTTAATACTCAAGAAAACGTTGAAAATAGTACTAAAAATCAAGAAAACCTTGATTCTAATAAGAAGAAAGGGTTTTTCTCTAGATTCAAAAAATAGATTAAGATATAAACTAGTTTAAGTATGAAGAAAGATAAAGTTGAAAATAAGGAAGAAACAAAAGAGAAGAAACCATTATATAAAAAGATATTAAATGGTATTGGTACAGCTCTTGTTGTCATCGTTGTAGGGATCGTAGCAACTTTTGGAATCGCAAGTGTTACTAGCGATAAAGAAGCTAACTACGGAGTCAACGTTATCTTTAATCATGCTGCCTTAGTTGTATTAACTGATTCTATGGAACCTACTTATCCTGTAGGTAGTGCTGTTTTTATTGAGAAGACAGATCCTAGTAATATTAAAGTTGGAGATGATTTAACTTTCTATTACGATAGTCTTGGAATGGTTATTACTCATAGAGTAAGCGAAATTAAAGAACCTACTACAGAAGGTGGATTATATACATTTACACTTCATGGTATCAACACTAAATCAACTCAATGTGGAAGTGAAGACAATCCTCAAGATTGTACTGATCAAACTCAAGTTGTCACTAGTGATAAAGTTGTAGGTAAAGTCATTGGAAAAAGCGTAGCATTTGGTAAGATATATTCTTTCATGGTTACTCCATGGGGACTTATAATCCTTCTACTAATTCCTGGATCTTATCTAATCATCATTTCTATAATGAAAATAGTTAAAACATTAAAAGAAAATGATGAAGAAGAATTAGTAATAGAAGGAAAGAGTGATTCTTCATCTACATCTAAATTAGAAGGATTATCTAAAGAAGATAAAGAAAGATTGAAACAAGATTTACTTAATGAAATGCTTAAAGAAAAAGGAGGAAAGAAAGATGAATAAAAGATTATTTAATACGATATCAACATGTATATTCTTCGTATTTTTAGCATTATTCTTATTTTTATACATATTTTTAGTATTTATACCTTACGGATACACTGATTTAACAGTTTCAGTATTCTGTATATGTGTTAATATTCTATTCTTATTCTTCGTTATAAGTGGTGTTTTCATGGTTAAAGCTTATGTTGAATATAAAAGATTTTTAGATGATAACGAATATAATTTTGGAGAAAAGATCACATTCCATAACTATGAAATATTCTCTAAACAAGTAGAAAGATTAATCAATTCTAATAAAGAACAATATATGATATCTTTCTCTCCAGTTAAGATTTCAGTAAACTATGAAATTTATCAAACTAATGAAATTAAGAAATTAAATAGAGCAATCGTCAATTATTTAATTACTAAATTCAATGATAAAGAATACAGAAAGATGAAAGTAAGATATTGCTATGATAATTATTGCTTCTTAATCTACTTTAGAGGTGATAAAAAGGATGTTTATAAAATTATAGAAGATATTGAAAATAAAACATTCGAACTTGCTAAAGAAGAAGATTTAAGAATTTTCATTCAAACTTATTTTGGTGTTTATAATATTGCTGATAAAAATAGTCAAGTAAACGAAGCTACAAATAGGGCTAATGTCGCTAGAAGAATCGCTGAATATAATTACGATAAGATAGTATTCTTCGATATGAATATGATAAACGGAAAAGTAGATGAAAATTTAGCTAACCAAATTATCGATGGTTTAAAAAATAAAGAATTCGTCGTATTCTATCAACCTAAATATAACTTAAATAGTAAAACATTTATTGGTAGTGAAGCTTTAATTAGATGGAATAGTAAAGAACATGGATTAGTTTCTCCTGTTAGATTTATTAATTTTGCTGAAAATAAAGGTTTAATTCACGAATTAGATTTATATGTTTTAGATAGAGTATGTCAAGATATTATCGATGAACAAAAAAGAGGTAGAAGAGTACTTCCTGTTTCGGTTAATTTTTCAATTTATGAATTCTATTGTCCAACATTTTTAACTGATATTAAATCTACAATCGAAAAATACAATGTCAATCCTTCATTAATTGAAATTGAAATCACAGAAGGTACAACACATGCTAACTCATTCTTAGTTACATCTATTTTAAAGAAATTAAAAGACTATGGTATGAAGATTTTACTTGATGACTTCGGATTAGGTTTTTCAAATATCGGATCATTAAAAACTTTACCAGTAGATGTTATTAAAATCGATAAATCATTCATCGATGAAATCGTATTTGATTATAGATCTAGACAAATCGTTGAAACTATCATTAAATTAGCTAAAGCGATGTCTTTCCAAGTTATCGCTGAAGGTGTTGGAGATGTTAAACAAGTTGAGATGCTTAAAAAACTTAAATGCGATTCTATTCAAGGATTCTACTATAGTGAACCATTACCTTTAAAAGAATATGAAAAATTCTTAGCTAATAATAAATTTGAAAAGAAGGAGGCTAAATAAGTATGATTTTGATTGTAGGAACAACTCATGATGATGTTTTATATTTTGAAGCTCAATTAAAAAATAAAGAAGAGAAAGAATTATTTAAATGTGCTAAAGTTGTCTTCGGAGAACTTTATAACCAAAATATTTGTTTAGCTTACAATATTTATTCTAACTACATGTCTAGTAGTATCGTAAGTTTATTAATAGAAAAATACGATATTATCGCAGTATTTAATGTTGGAAGTTGCCATGCTTATAGCGATGATTTAAAAAGTGGAGATATATTAGTAAGCGATGTAGTTTTATTAGGAGATGTATCTTTAGGAAGTATTGAAAAAGTTAAAGTAGGTGAGATTCCTTCTTTTCCAAATGGATATATCGCAGATACTTTATTTACTAATTACATGATTAAATTTAGTAAAAACTTTATGATTTCTAATATTCATAACGGAACTATCGTATCTACTAATAAAGAATTTGTTAGTAAAGAAGAGATTCAATTAATTAATGATGATAAAGTTGTTTTAGGAAAAAGTGCATATATTGGATTTGAATCTACTAGTGGAGGATGTGCTTTCGCTTCATATATGTTCGATGTTCCTTATGTAGCAGTAAAAGTTGTAATTGATACTATTAAAGGTAATATAACTACAAAAGAGAAGATATTGACTTTAAGACAATATGCAAATGTAGGAAAACTCATATCTTCTACAATCGGAGAAATTGGAAGAAACGATACAATTTCATTAGCAAATGAATAAAATATTATAAAAAGTAACAGAAATGTTACTTTTTTTATTTAAAAATAATACTTCATTCTATAAAATAAAATTATGAGGAAAAAATCTTTACATACTTTAATGTTAGCATCGATTATATCGATAATATCGATATCTTCTTTTAGTTGTAACGATAATACTATTAAAGAAGATGAAATGTTAACTATAACTTGTACAAGTGAAGATTATTATAATATCAATACATTAGGTAAAATATTTGCTAAAGAAAATAATGTTATTATTAAATATAACATTTTAGATAATAACACTATGAAATATAAATTAAATCATAATGGTGTAGAATCTGATTTAATTTTATTTGATAGCATCATCGATGTTAATAACTTTAAAGATATGTTAGTAGATGTTACTACTAATGACTATGTTTCGAATTACAATCATTACTATAACAATTATTTTAAATCTAACGATGATAGAATATATGTTTTTCCTTCTCCTGGAAAAATATATTCTTATGTATTAAACGATGATTTAATTAAAGAATTGAATGTAAGTAAACCTTCAACTTTAGAAGAGTTAAAAGAATTTTCTAGTAGGATTAAAGATTATACAATTCCTTTTTTAAGTGGGGAATATGGAAACGATGTATATTTAGATTTATTTATGCAAGTTTCAGTTCCTTTGTTTTTTGGATATATTGATGGATTTCAATTTTTTGAAAATTACGTTAAGGGAAATTTAACTATATCTAATTCTATATACACATCTACAATTAAAAATACATTAAACGAATTGTATTCTTTATGTAACAACGGATTCTTTAATGGATATGTTAATGGAAAAGAAAACTATAATAAATTTAAAGATGGTAAATCGATGTTATATTCATTAAATGAAAAAACAATATTAAACAAAGATAATAACTTAAATTTTGAATATTCTTTATTTCCTTTTTTAGGTGAAACTAATAGAGATACATGGATCTGTGCTCAACCAGATTTTTATTTATCTATATTAAAAGATAGCTACTCAAAAAGAAGAGATTTACTCGATAAATTCGCTTATTTTTATACTAGCGTCAAAGGTCAAAAACTTATGATGAAAGGTAGAAGTGATATGTATCAAGAAAATGGTATCTCATTTATTAACGATATTGAAATCAATACATATGGAAGTTATTTACAATTAGAAAAATATATCGCTGAAGGAAAAGTTTTTATCGCAGATAAATTTAAATCTGTATTTAAAATGAGTAATGATATTATTAAAAAATATATTAATGGAGATTATTCTATAGAAGAAACTATTTTAGGAATGGATTCTAATTTTACTTCATATTTAAATAATAAGAATAATATTTATATTGTTGAAGATTTTTTTAATTTAGATAGCGATTTAAAGACTAGAAAAGAAAATATATTAAAGAAGATTTCTTCTAGATTAAAAGATATAACTAAATGTGACTTATTTTTATTAGATTACGATTTTTTAAAACAAGATATTTTAGATTTTAAGTTGTATCAAAATGAATTAGAAATAGTATTTAATATCGATAGTTATGTATATCCTCAAAATATTAAAGGAAGCGTATTAAAAGAATATATCGATAAAAATATGAGTAGTGATTTTAATGATAAAGTATACGTTAATGGAATTAATTATATTGATGGTGGATATGTATTAAATGATGGAAGTAGTATTCAAGATGATAAAGATTATTTTGTTATGCTTCCTAGTAGATATTTAAGTGAAGATAGCAGTGCTAATAAAGATATAAAAACATATAATCTTTATGAACTTTATGTCGATACTCTTACAAATGTTGTTTTAGGTGAATGAATATATGAGTGGAATTAATTTTAAAATATCTTGTTTATTTCTTTCTTCATTTATTATTTCGTTATTATCATCTTGTAATTATACACATGTTGATAATTCAATATCTAAAATAGAAATAGAAGATGATGGTATTAAAAAGATATATGGAAGAGGTGAAACTATCGATTTAGCTTCTACTACTTTAAAAATATCTTATTCAAACGGAGAAACTAATATTGTTAACGCACTTGATTCTATAGTTAAAATAGAAGGAACTGATACTGATACAATTGGAGAACATATAATTAAATTCTCTATAAATAACATATCTACATTTGATACATATAAAGTTGAACAATATACTGTTACATTGAATTATTTAGACGGTACTTTTGAAGGGAATAATATTACTACAATAGATGTATACGCTAATAAATGCGACTTATCAACTTATGTTCCTTTAAAAGATGAAATCGATGAAAAAACTAATTTAGGATATAGATTTTCTGGATGGTTCTACGATGAAGCTTTAACTAAAAGAGCAGCATATTTAGCAAATCATGAATTCTACACTGATAAAGATGTTACTTTATATGCAGGTTACGATTTAAATTATACTGATAAATTTTTATATAGAGTAAACGAAGAAGAAAATGGAGTTGAACTTTTAAGTATAAATATAGATGCGTTATTCGATGAAGATTTTTTATACTCAAAAACTTTAACGATACCAACTACGATCGATAGATATCCTGTAATTAGTATCGGAGACGACTTTTTAAAATATAAAGAAGAAGATTCTGAATTTGATTTATCTTCTTATTTATCTTGTGAATATATCGATTTTGGAAAAGATTCTCACATAACTAAAATTGGAAAGAATGTTTTTTCGAATCTAATGAGTTTAAAAAAATTAGAATTACCTGATTCGATCGAAGAGATTGATGAAAAAGCATTCTTTAATACAGGTATTGAAAATGAGATCGTATTTCCTAAATCTTTAATTAAAATAGGAGCTTACGCTTTTAGTTACAATCAAGGTGGTATCGATAAAATAAGTTTTGAAGATAATAGTAAAATTAAAGTTGTTGGAGCTTACGCTTTTAGTTATTGTACTAATTTATCTACTATTGAGTTAGTAGATGGAGTAGAAGAGATTAGAGATGGTGCTTTTTCTAATAGTAGTATCGAATATATCTATATACCTGGTTCAGTTAATTTTATAGGAAAAGATGTTTTTAAAGATACGAGTTACTTAAAAGAAATTTATGTTAGTTCTTATAACTTTAAATACACTTCAATAGATGGAAATCTATATTCAAAAGATTTAAGTACATTAATTAAATATTGTTATGGTAAAAACGAAACAACATTCACTTTATTAGATAGTGTTACTTCTATTGGTGATGGTGCATTTAATTTATATGATGGATATTCAGGTTTAACTACTTTAATTCTTAATGATAAATTGAATTATATTGGAAGTGAAGCTTTCTTAAATTGTTATTTTGATATGGTTTTACCTTCTAGTTTAATTAGTTTTAATATTTTAGCTTTTAAAGGATATAAAGGTAGTAAATTTAATGTAAAAGAAGATAATCCTTTATATTGTTCAAAAGATGGTATTTTATATTCTAAAGATCAAAAGACTTTATATTGTGTTCCAGGTAATTATAGTAGTCAATATTTAAAGATTGATAATAATGTAGAAACTATTAATTCGTATGCTATATATGATAATTTAAATATTAAATTTATTTATATAAGTGAAGATTCTTCATTAAAAGAAGTTAAAAAATATGGAATATTATTAGGATCTAATGAGAATTTAATTTCTTTTTATATTGATTTAAAGAATAGTTTTACTTATCAATACAATTCTTTCTACCATGAAAAAGAAATTAAAAATGGTAATTATTTTATTGTTATAAACGATGATTCGTTAAGAGAAAAATTTAAAAATAAATGTCCATTTGAATCTAGTTTTCAAAATATTAAAGTAATTAAAGAAGAAGATATATTTTTGAAGTTACAAGACTATTTTAAAGAAGATAGATTATTCGCTACATATTCTTTATTCAATAAAGGGGTTAAAGGTGATATATATTCTAAGATAAATCTATATGAAGAGGATATTATTAAGAATTTAAATTATATTGATTTTATGTATTCTTTTGATGATATCGAAGATACTAAATTATCTTATTTTAAAGAATTTGAAAATTCTTTTGCTAATTTTTTAACGTTCTATTTTGAATATAATGTTAAAAATAGTAGCAGTATTCCTAGTATTAAATTATTAAATCAATATCTTAATAGATTCGATTTATTTCCTGATGAAATTAAAGAATATACTAAAGATAAATACGATAATTTAATTAATAATTTTAATGTTTATATGCCAAATGATGAGATTGAAAATATTTTTAATTTAATATTAAATTTTGAATTATCTAATGATTCTTTTGATAATGAAGAATATGAAGAAATTAATAATTTAGTTAATACAACTTACTTTAATTCTAGAATCATACCTACTGAAGTAAATGATAAACTTATGCGTATTGAAACAAATCATAATATCTACGAATTATTAAATAAAGATATTAGTTCTTTAGATGATTTAGTTGAAGTTAACGATTTAATAGAAGGTACTTCATCTAATTATTATATGGGAATAAATAATCTTATCGATATTTTCTTTAAAACTAATACATATAAACAACGTCTTTATAAATATGATGAATATTTAAAATATGTTGAAGAATATAGAAGTATTAAAAACAATTATTTAAATAATTTTATAGATAAAGTTAATCAACTTGATTTAACAATCTACGATGATAGTAAATATAATGAAATATACAAAGAATACAATAAATATTACAATTTAAATTTAAATACAGATGAAAAAAATAGATTATTTGAAATAAACGATAAGATCAATTTAATAGTAGAAGATATTAATATTCATTTACTATTAAATAGTTATACTGAAATAAATGATTCTAATTTATATTCGATTTACGATTTAGCTAAATACATCGATGATTTTAAATATAGAATTATAGATGAATCTTTAATTATTCAACTTGATGAATTTAATAATAAATATAAAGAAATTAATGAATATTTATCTAATTTTGTAACTAAACTAAAAGAAGATATTAAAAATTATGAAATAGGTGATACTATCGATACCGATTTATTTTTAGATATTGATGAAAGATATAATTTATTAGGTGAATATGCTACTAGTTTTATTAAAAATACTGAAATTTACGAAGAAAATGATGGAGATTCCTACAATTATTACTCTAAATATATTAAAATGTGTATAGCATACAATATAGAGTATGTTTTAACATTGTATCCTAGTGTAACTTATTCAAATTATATCGAGGTATCTAAACTTTTATTTGGTTTTTATGATTATATAAATGTTTTAGAATATGAAGGTATCGATGATTTTATTAATGATAACTTGGATATTTTTAGTGAAGAAGAAATTGAGTCTATTTATAGATACGACGAATATTTAAGTTTAGTTAATGGATTTAAGGAGTTAGATTAGGTTGGAAGAGTTTTATTTATCATTTTCGATTAATAAAAATAACACTAGAGTCATTTCGGTAAATGATGATGATTTTATTGTGGGTTTATCTTTCGATGCTTTTTTTGATAAATATTTAAGTAGCAATAAATTAGCTGTTGAAGATAGTAGATATAGTAGTGATGATTTATTATCTTATTTTTTAACTCATAATATTGAAGATTATATTATTTACAATACTACTAGTTTAGAATATAAATATAAATTTTTAATAAGCTATATAGATGAAGATATAATTACAGTTTCTTTATATAGAATTAAAATAGAAGTTGAAAGTAGACTTAATTACGATTATTTAACAGGTGTTTATACAAGAAGTTACGCTTCTAAATTGATCAACGATAATTTAAGTGATTGCGATGTTGAAAATTCTTATTTTTTAATGTTTGATTTAGATAATTATAAATCCATCAATGATACTTTCGGACATTCTATTGGTGATTTATGTTTAAAAAATATTGCTACTCAACTAAATGAAATATTTTCTAAACATATATTTGGAAGATATGGTGGAGATGAGTTTTTTGCTTTTTGTAAAAATGTTACAGTCGACGAAATATATAATCTTATTCAAAGCGTTTTAAAGATTCGTTTTCAATACGATAGAGCGATTAAAATCAGTAAAGTTATCACTTGTTCAATCGGTGTAACTAAAGTTGAATATAGCAATAAAAATTTAAGTGAACTTATCGTTGAATCAGATAAAGCTTTATATGGAAGTAAGAAAAAAGGAAAGAATATTGCTTCTTTTTATAAAGGAAGAATTATTAGGAATAATACGGTAAAAAAAGATCTTTTAATCTTTAAATTTAAAGAGAGAAAAGAATTTAAAATAGAAAAGAATCAATTATTTAAAAAAGAAATTAAAAAGAAAAATATTATATCTACATTTTTAGTAGCTATTTCAGTTATTTTAATCTTTACAAGCATGTTTGTTGGGAACATATTTTATGGAAAAGAAATCTACAGGCAATCTGAAAGCATCGCTAAAAACTTTATGAGTGAACAATCTTCAAATATCGATTCTTTAATAACTTTTGAAACTGAAAATTATGCTTTAAATTTAAAATTAGGCACTACAATCGCTGATAATGTAGAGTATAAAACTACAAATGAAGCATATTTAAATGAAGTTATAGAGAAATTAAAAGTTAATATAGGCATTGAAAACCCTGCTATTTTATTAGAAAATGGTGATCTTTATTATGGAAATGGAAATATATATAACATATCTATGAGCACTTTTGCAAAGAATGTTATTATCGATTTAAAACCTTCTATCGACATTATTAAATTTACATATCAAGGAGATAAGGTATTGATCGGATATCCTTATGAAAATAGATTTGATAACACTAAAGAAGGAACTTTATCCATTAAAGGGTTAGTAAATATTTTGAATTTATCTGATTTTAAAGAGAAATTATATACATATCAAACTAACACAGATTCTAGATATGTAGCTATAGTTAAAAATAGTGGAGAAAAAGTATGTGAATTACAAAACGAATCTAATTCTATATTTAGTGGATTTAACAATGTTTTAAATTATTTTTCATCTATTAATAGAGATGATTATTACAATAAATTAAATGAAATGCTTGCTAGTGAATCGCAACTTGTATATTATTTTAATTTACCTAATGAAGGATATTATGTTTATACAAATACAATAGCGACAAACGATTGGGTAATTTTAATTGCAGCCCCATATTCTTTAATTTATTCATATTATGGAAGAATCGTTGATTATTCAAATATTTCTTTGAATATAATTTGTTACGTTTCACTTGCTTTAATATTAGTTGTTTTAATCTTCCTGTATAGAAGTCATATATTATTATTTAAAAGAAAATATACTGATTCTTCAATTGGTGGAATAAATATGGATCGTTTTGTTATTGATGGTAAAGAATTATTGAAATCCACACCTAACAATAACTTTATAGTTTATATAAATATTAAACGTTTTAAGATGATTAATAGAATTTTAAAAAACGATACTAAAACAAATATATTATTAAGACAAATAATGCTTAAAATCGAGTCGATGATCGATAGAAACGAACTTATTTGTAGAGATTATAAAGATAGATTTATTTTATTTTTAAAATGTGAAGATATGGATGAATGTAGTATAAGAATTAAAGATATATTAGAGAATATTAAAATTATTAATGTAGATGGAGAGATGATTAATTTATCTTTATTATGTGGAATTTATAAAGTTGAAACAGAATATGAAACCATTGAAAGTTGTATTGAAAAAGCTCGTTATTCAATTGAAAATATTGTCGCAACTGAAGAAGATATAATAATAAATATTTTTGATGAGAAAATGAGAGTACAAAATGAACTTGAAATATATATTGAAGAGCATCAGCAAGAAGCTTTAGATAATCATAAATTTGAAGTTTTCTATCAACCGATGTATAACTTAAATACTGAAAAATTCGATAAATGCGAAGCTTTGGTTAGATGGAAAGATGAAAAATACGTACATATCAACACTCAAACATTTATCGATGTTTTTGAAAAAAATGGATTTATTAATAAATTAGATTTTTATGTTTTTAATGAAGTTATTAAAGATATGGTAGATTTTAAAAAGATGGGAAGAGAAATCATCAAAGTATCTATAAATCTTTCAAGAAACCATTTCTTCAATAAGAATTTCTTTAATACTTACGAAGATTTGATTAATAAAAACAAAATCGATACAAAATATTTAGAATTTGAAATTACTGAATCTATTATTTTAAATAATGAGATGAATATTAATGATGTTATTAAAAGAATTCACGCTATTGGTTCTACAGTTTCAATCGATGATTTTGGTAGTGGATTCTCTAATTTAGGAATGTTAAATCACGTAGATTACGATGTCATTAAAATAGATAAAACATTACTTTATGGTAAAAATGGATTTGATTCTTTTTCTAAAAAGATTATCGATATGACAATTTATTTAAATAAATCTTTAGGAAAGATGGTTGTATGTGAAGGTGTAGAAGAAAAAGAAGAAGTAGATTATTTAAAATATAAAGGATGTGATTATATCCAAGGATATTATTACTCTAAACCTATAAAATTCTTAGATTTTGTAAAATTTATCGATGAAAATAACAATAAATAATTTTAATTCTTTTAAAGTAGTTACTAAAAATATATAATATTTTAGTAAAAAGCAAAACTAAAGCGATTTAGTGACGCAAAACTAAAGGGTCTATTTTTAAAAATAGATAGCCAGTTGCCGATTTTTGAGTTTTTTAGTTTATAAAATATTTATAGATGTAACTTTAAAGAAAGGGTGTGAATGTATGAAAGATAATATTAAAAAGAAAAAGACTAGATCGATGATTACATATTTAAAAATTAGAATTACTATTTTAATTATTTTACAATTGGTTTCATTTGTTTTAGAAGCTGTGTTTGGGGTTTTATATTTCATTGGGGATAAAAAAGATATAGTAACTTTAGTCTTATTTGTTGTTTCGATCGTATTTGGATTAGGCTGTATGGCTTATATTATCTTCTGTGCTGTCATGTTGACTAGACTTTTATATAAAGACATCTATACAAAATCAATGGTAAATTACGATAATATCGCTCATTTCCATTATGATTTTAAAAAATATAGTTTATCTGATATCGATGAATTTAAAAAGATGAACGATAAGATGGATACTATCGAAGCAAATTATTCTAATGTTATTATTTGTACAGTTCCTAAAAATTACGACGATTATAAATTTAAAAATATTGAATTATTTAAAGAATTAAATGTTATTTCTAGTGAAGATTTATTAAATAACCTTACTAACTTCATTAATTCTACTAGAACTTATAGAAATGTATTAGCATCATTTAAACTTAAAAAAGATGAAGAATATAAAGAGTTGAGCGATGATAAATTAATCGAATTAGCTACTTTAATTAAAAATACTTTTAAAGAATTCAACCCTTTACTTTCTTATAACGAAAAAGAAAAATATTTCGTATTATACGTTCCTTGTATCGACTCTTTATCAATTTTAAAATCTAAATTAGAATATGTTTCTACTAATTTCTTCTTATTAGATTATAACGATAAAGAAAATCCTGTAACAGCTTTAAAAATAAGTGCAGTAATCTATCCTTATTCAGGATTAGAATCGATGTTATCCCACTTAAAATATGCAGAAAGAAAAAACGATTATATAAATTTATACATTCCTGATTTAAATTCAAAATCTGTTATTAATAAAAATCTTTATAGCGAAAAAATTGGTGAATTTAATAAATTAATCGAAAATTTCTTAAATACTAAAAATAAGAAAATGAGCAATAGTGGATATATCGATGTCATTAAATCTAGTATTAAAAATATTATCGATTTAATGGGATTTGATTGTGGTGGTATCGTCACTAAAAATTTCGATGATTCTAATTACACATTAAGAATTAATTATTTTAAAGATGAATCGAAAGGAATACCTTTTTCACTCAATATGTTCACAAATGAATTTATTAACTCGTTAGCAGAAAATAAGGATTTCGATTCAACTTACGTATTTTATAATTCTGATGAATGTTCTTATGAACTTAAAAAGGTATTTGATATTTACGGAATCGTATCTGGTTATATCTATGTAATTTATAAAGATGGTGACTTACTTTCATTTATTTATTACTTTAATTTCGATCATAGTTTTGTTTTAGATAACTACAGTAAAGAATCGATGTTATATTATTCAACAATGCTAGGTAATTACTTTAATGATTACGCTAATAACGTCAATTTAAATCATTATAAGAAGAATTTTGCTAACCTTTTAACTTTATCCCACTTTAAAGAATATACAGTTAATAAAACTAACTACAAATTAGTATCTGTATCATCAGATTTAAAAGATTGCATTAAAGATATTGAAGTTGGAGATTTATGTTATAAAAAGTTATACAAAAAAGATTCTCCATGTGAAGATTGTCCTTTAAATAAATTTAAAAAGAAAACAGTTGAATTCGATGGTGTTAAATATCTTTATAACTACGCTAGTGTAAAAGAAAATAAAAAGTTAGCATCGATGCTATTAGCTCCTTTAAAAGAGAGCGAAAACTATTATTCTCATAATAGATTTGATCCAGTGCTTTTATTAAATACTCCTTATTCTTTATTTGAAGAATTAAATAATAAATATGCTTTAAAAGGAAAAGGATATTTATTATTAATCAAGATTGAAAATAAAGATGAAATCGTATCTAGATATAAAGAAATCGGATATAACGATGCGTTGATTTATATTTCAGATAAGATTAAAGAATTAGATTTATATAATGGAAATGTATATTTATATAATAGCAACACATTAGCGTTATTATTAAATGAATTTACACGTAATAAGATATTCGAACTCAGTGAAGCTATCGGTCGTATCGTAAAAGATTGTGTTAAAGAAAACGAATTTGATTTATTCATATCTTCAACTCAATATGTATATCAATATCCATTAACTTATTTTAGTGCGGTAGATTTTATTAGAAATGTAGAAGAAGAGATGAATAAAGAACCTAGAAGAAGCGACAATATGCTCATCTTTAAAGAAGATAACATCTCTAGACCTATCTCAAGAGAAGAATACATTCTTAGATTACTTAATGAATCATTTAATAAACATAGTTTCGATATTAGAATTCTCCCAATGATTAAAAAAGAGACAAATTCTTTGTTCGGTGGTGAAATTCTTCTTAGACTTAAAGATGAACTTACAAATAACTATATCGATGCTTATGAATTTATCGATGTTGCAATTAAAAATCAAAAGATGTACTTATTCACTAACTTGATCATCGAACAAATCGGAAGAATTTATAAACAATACGGTCAAACAATATTTAGAGTTAATTGTTTAGATAGATTATCAATTAACCTTGATGCAAGTTATTTCTCAACCAATACATTTGTTGATGATATTGCTAAACTTCTTCAAGAATATAACTTCAATAAAGGTTTCTTATCATTCGAGTTAAACGAACTTGAAATCTGTAATAATATGGATTTAATTAAAGATGTTGTAAAACGTCTTAAAGGTTACTCTTTGATATTTGTTTGTGATAATTATAGTGGTAAATATTTATCACTTGAAAAATTATCTAAACTTGGATTTGATGAAATTAAGATTGGAAGAGATTTAACTAGCGATATCGATTCTAATCCATTAAGTTTAAATAACATCACACTTATTACAAGCGAAGCTAAAAACTACGATATGAAAGTTACATTAGTTGGTATTGAAAGAAAAGAACAATTGAATGTTATTAAAGATAATAAAGATATTGAATACTTACAAGGTTACTATTATTATAAACCTCTTGAAACTGATGAATTCTTATCATTAGCTAAGAACTTATTACTCAAGATACCTCTTAATTAAAATAATTTTATATATAAATTATTTATGACTATACTTTGTATCTGCAATATATTATATAATTATATTGCGTATTTGCAATATTTTTAATATAATTATATTGCGTATTTGAGGTATAAAAATGCTTTTTAAAAGAAAAATATATGATGAACTTATTAAATGGAAAAGAAATTCTTGTGGTAAAAAAGCTTTATTAATTGAAGGAGCAAGGCGAATTGGAAAATCTACAATCGCTGAAGAGTTCGCGAAAAACAACTATCGAAGCTATATAAATATAGATTTTTCTAAAGTGTCAAATTCTATTAAAAACGGGTTTGATAATTATTTGTATGACTTGGATTCACTTTTTATGATGATTTCATTAGAATACGGTGTTACGCTATACCCTCGTGAATCACTTTTAATATTTGATGAAGTTCAATCTTTTCCTAGAGCTAGAGAAGCGATAAAACACCTTGTGAAAGATGGGAGATATGATTATATAGAGACCGGTTCTTTAATTTCTATAAAAGAGAATACAAAAGATATTTTGATTCCTTCTGAAGAAAAATCTATTCAAATGTTTCCTATGGATTTTGAAGAATTTGCATGGGCACTAGGTGAAGAAAGAATAATTGATTATATAAAACAATGTTTTGACGAAAAAAAGCCTCTTATAGATATTATCCATAAAAAAGCAATGTTTTTGTTCAAGCAATTTTTATTAGTTGGTGGTATGCCTAAAGTTGTTGAAGCATTTATTTCTGATAATAAACAATTTGAAAACTGTGATGAAGAAAAAAGAGAAATATTAAAAACTTATCGTAATGATATAATGAAAATAAATCAAAATTATAAGGCTAAGGTTATTTCTATTTACGATCAAATCCCAGGTTTTTTATCTTCACACGAAAAAAGAGTGAAAATTAATTCATTTGATGAAACTAATAGAGCAATAGCTTATGAAGAAACATTTTTTTGGCTTTCTGATTCTATGATTTGTAATCAATGTTTTTCTTGTAGTGATCCTAATGTTGGCCTTTCATTAACTGAAGAAAGAAAGTATATAAAATGTTATATGGGAGATACAGGTTTACTTTTTTCACATGCCTTTGATGAAAATAAGGAATTGTCTAAAAATGTCTATACTTCAATTTTGTCTGATAAACTTTCGGTTAATCAAGGAATGCTTTATGAAAATGTGATTGCCCAAATGCTTGTTTCAAACGGACATAAATTATTTTTCTATACACATTATAATAAAGAGAAACATAGAAATGATATTGAGATTGATTTTATAATTACAGATGGTAATAAAGTTAATCCAAGAATCTCTCCAATTGAAGTAAAATCTTCAAAAAAATACAAAACCGAATCATTAGAAAAATTTTGTTCAATTTATAGAAAAAGAATCAATAATGCATATATTATTCATCCTAAAAATTTTTGTATAAGAGAAGATGGCATTATTTGTATCCCAGCATATATGACATTTTGTTTATAAATAAATATAATATTCATTACTATTTATATGTTAAAATATTTTTTAGAAAGATAGGTAAATATTATGAAAATTGGATTAATAGCTCACGATAAAGAAAAACCAAATATTATTGCTTTATGCGTTAAATATAAAGATGCTTTAGATGGTAATGAATTAGTCGCTACAGGAACTACAGGAAAATTAATCCATCAAGCAACAGGACTCACTGTAAAATGTATGAAAAGTGGTCCTTTAGGAGGCGATCAACAAATTGGAAGTATGATCGCTGATAAAGAGTTAGATTTAGTTATTTTTCTCCGTGATCCTTTAACAGCTCAACCTCATGAACCCGATGTAAACGCTCTTTTAAGATTATGTGATGTTACTGATACTCCTTTAGCTACTAATAAAGGAAGTGCTTTAATCATGTTAAACGCTTTAAAAAATAACGAAATTCAAAAAAGAAGTAAATAGTTTATTTATTATATAAATAAAAATTGAATATCTTATTCAATTTATTTAAAATTATTTAGTATGAAAAAATTAGGTAGTTTTAAATATGTTATTTTAATTTTATTAAGTGCTTTTGTTTATTCTTTTAATATTCCTTTTTTAAATATGTTTGGAAGTAATATTCCTCCATTTTTAAAAAATACTTGTCTTTATTTTGGTGCAGCAATAAGTATGCTACTTATTATTATCTATCAAAAATTTAAAGGTGGAACTTCATCTGGATTTAATAAGAAAAATTTACCATATGTTATTCTAATTGGAATTTGTGAAGTTGGTGCTGCAACAACATTTATTTTAGGTGTTAGTAAAGTAAGCAGCGAGACGAGTAGTTTATTATTAGCATTTCAAACATTGGCAACTTCTTTTATAGCTTTAGGCATGTTTAAAGAAAAAGTCGGAATATTAGGATGGGTTGGAATTTTTTGTATTCTTTGCTCTGCGATTTGTTTATCAGTAAATGAAAATGGATTTGTATTCAACGAAGGAGCGATATATATACTTGCAGCATGTATATTTTGGAGTTTAAGTAATAATTTAGCACGAAAAGCAGAAGGTGCTTCTTCATATTATTTAGTTTTATTAAAAGCAGTTGTAGCAGCAAGTTTCTGTTTATTTATTTCTAGATTTATTAATGAACCAGTAGATTTAAGTTTATTTAATAATGGTATGATTTTATGCGTATTAGGATTTTGCTGTTATGGAATTGCTGTAGCTATGGTATTTATAATTGAGAATGTTTTAGGTGTTAGTATCACGATTTGTTATTTTGGAATCAATCCTTTCTTCGGTTCAGTTTTATCTATTTTATTGTTCCATATTAAGCCATATTTTACTTTCTATATTTCGATGGGGTTGGTTTTAAGTGGAATAGTAGTTATAACTATTAATCAATATTTGCTAGAAAAGAAAAAAAATGCGCAAATATCGAATAATAGTTCAACTAGTAATTAATACTAGGTTATTAATATTTACAAAATAGTGAGTTTTTAATATAATTTTTAATATGAATTCATTAGTTAGTGTCGAAGAAGTTTTAATGCAATTATACATGGATTTTGCTAACGATTTAAATATTTTTATCGCTAGTACCATGCTTTTAGTGCTTATTTTATCATGGTATTATATTCCATATTTAATACTAGCTTTTAAAAAACATAAAAAATTTGAAAAAGGGAAGATTCAATATAAATACGCTGTATTAGTTCCAGCAAGAAATGAAGATAAAGTTATCGGAAATTGTTTAAAGAGTTTAGCTAATCAAGATTATCCTAAAGATAAATATGATGTTTTTGTAATAGTTGAATCAAAAAGCGATCCTACTGTTAAAATAGTTAATAAATTTCCAGATAATTTTCACGTAGTTATAAGAAAAGATTTAGTTAATAAAAGAACAAAAGGATACGCTTTAAATGAAGCTTATTTATATATTAAAGAAAACAATATGCAATTCGATGCATTTATGGTTTTTGATGCTGATAATATCATGAATTCAGATTATATTTCATTGATGAATGATTGTAAAAATCAAGGTTATAAAGTAGGTACAGGATATAGAAACTTTACTAATGCTAGTATTAACTGGGTAAGTAGCGATAGTGCGGTTTTATTTTCTTTTATGAATAATTTTACAAGCAATGGTAGAAGTTATTTATTTAAAAAATGCACTTTAACTGGAACTGGATATTATGTTGATTTTGATATTATCGACAATGAAGGTGGTTGGATATTTAATGGAATGACAGAAGATGTCGAATTAACAACATATTGTTATTATCATAATATTTCAATGCATTATTATCCTCTTGCTATGTATTACGATGAACAGTCTTCCCAAATGTCAATTGTTCATAAACAGCATATACGTTGGACTTGGGGATATTTTGACGATAAGAAGAAATTAAAACAAAAAACATATGATTATGCATGTTTAAAAGGTGCAAGAAAAACATTATCATTATGGGAATATAATTTTTCTATTTATCCTTTTGGTGCATTATGTATTGTAGAATTTTTAGCGTTTTTAATTGGATTAGGTTTATTTTTATCATCTATTATCACAGCAAGTTTACCTCAATATAGTGAATTATTCTGGAGAAATTTAGTACCTCATTTTACTTTATTCTATGCGATGTTATCTTTTATGTATATGTATTTAACATTTGTATTTCTTGCAGCGTTAGTATTTATAATCGACAATAAAAGACTTAAATTTAAAGGTAACAAAATATTTATTTCGATGTTTACATATATGTTTTTCTTATATGATTTCCCAATTGCCTTTTTAGATGGATTATTCCATAAAGCAAAAAGAAAGACATGGGATAAGATTGAACATAAAGGTGAAATAGTCGATAAAGAAGCTTTAAGGAGTCAAAATGCCAAAAAGAAAAAGAGGGGATAAAATTTATTATAGTGATGATATAAATGTAGATTTTCAAACTACTGGAGGAGCTAAACGTCCTAAGCTAGATGAAAACTATAAGTTTATTAGAAAAAATCCATTTGAAAGGTTTTTTTCTTGGATTTTGTATTATTTAGTAGCACACCCTATTTTATCATTAGTTTGTATATTTAGTGGTGTAACATTTAAAAATAAAAAGAATTTAAAAGAACTAAAAGATAAAGGTTACTTCATTTATTCAAATCATATTTCTAATTTTGATGCTTTTATGATTAGCGCTTATTTAATACGGAATAAAAGAGTAAATATTTTAGGTTTTACTGATGTTTTAGCTATTCCTTTCGCTAGAAAAGTTGCTAAAAGTTTAGGATATATTCCTTTAGGTGATTCTATTAAAACTCAAAAAAATATGATGGAATGCTTCGATTATTATATTAAGAAAAAACAAGCTATTTTAATTTTTCCTGAAGCTCATATTCGGCCATATTACACAAAAATTAGAGATTTTCCTGCTGGTTCTTTCCATTATCCAGCTAAATGTAATGCTCCAATAGTTCCTATTGTTTCGGTAATGAAAAAAAGATTATTTAAAAATTTAAAACCTAAAATCAAGTTAGTAGTCGGTAAACCTATTTATCCTGATCAAAATAAATCATTAAGAGAAAATAAAGTTTATTTGCATGAAGAATGTTTAAAACAAATGAAAGAAATTTCTTCATCATATAAGCAATATGAATATTACGAATATATTTATAAAAAAGAAGAAAACTAATAGAATAAATAAACATTATTATTTATAATTTAGTAGATGCCGACTTAGCTTAGCTGGTAGAGCAACCCATTCGTAATGGGTAGGTCGTTAGTTCGAATCTAATAGTCGGCACCAAAATTAAAACTTCCCCCTATTTTTTAGGGGATTTTTTATTAAATAAATATTTCATTTTCACGAGTTATGGGGTATAAACTTAAAGATTTTAAAAAAAACATACCCATAACTGCCAGTTATCAAATTTTAAAATGATATATAAACTAACTTAACATTAATTATAATTATGGAAAATCTGATTTAATTTAATTATCATTTTAATTAATAAGAGGTAAAAATATGTATAGTATAAAAGTTAATTTATATGATTATTTTAAAGTTAATAGACCTTCAAAAGGTGATGGCGGGACTTTAAGTTGTTTAATTTATGAAGAAGGTTTTGATTATGAAACAAAAAGAAAATTTCCTGCTATTTTAATTCTTCCTGGGGGTGGTTACACATTTGTTAGCAAAAGAGAAGGTGATCCAATTGCTACTAAATTCTTTGTAAAAGGTTTCTCTACATTTGTATTGAATTATACTGTTCATCCTAACGGATATTATCCTAGTGAATTATATGAAGCTTATATGGCTTTAGCTTATATTAATGAAAATGCTACTAAATTTAGAATCAATAAAGAAGAAATTGGTGTAATAGGATTTTCTGCTGGAGGACATCTTTGTGGAATGGTTTCTACATATACTGACTTAGATAAATTCTATAAAGAAAATATTACACAAGAGAAATTTAAAGTAGGTTTTTCAATATATGTTTATCCAGTTGTTAAAACTGATATCATGTCAAAACATAATTCAATCAACAATTTAACTAATGGTAATAAAGATTTAATTTCTACAGTTACATTCTTAGATAAAATTAATGAAAATACTCCTAAAGCTTTTATTTGGACAACGTGTATGGATGATTGTGTAGATTGTGATAATTCTTTAGAATTAGCAAAAGCTTTACATAAAAATAATGTTAATTGTGAATTTCATATGTTTTCAAAAGGATATCATGGTGAAGCTACATGTGATTTATTAGGATATAGAGCAGATGAAATAACTGATTATATTGATGTTAATAGCAATTGGATAAATTTACTTTATAATTGGTTTAAGGTAAATCATATTGAACCTAAAGAGTAAATAGAACAAAAACTATGTTAAATACCACATATTTTTATATGAATATGTGGTTTTTAGTTTTAAATAGATAAATAAAAAGTTAAAATATATAAGTATGAATTATAAAGGTTTAAATAAAGAAGAAGTAGATAAAAGAATAAAAGAAGGTAAAGTAAATAAGATAAAAAATAATTTATTTTTAGATTATTTTAAAATCGTTATTAAAGCATTTTTTAATTTCTATAATTTAATATTTTATGCTGTAGCAATCATATTTATTTTATATTCTGTTATTACAAAAGATAATATCGCAATATCTAAATATGGCTTCTTATTTGTAGTATTTATGAACGCTATTATTAGTTTATATACTAATATAAAAGCTAAAAGAAAATTAACTAAATTAAATATTATTAATAAGAATAAATATACTGTAATTAGAGATGGTGAAGAAATATTAATAAATGATGATGAAATTGTTTTAGATGATATTATTTTAATTAAGTCTGGAGAGAGTGTAGCTTGTGATATTGAAGTAATTGAAGGAAGTATCAATGTTGATGAATCGATGTTAACAGGAGAAAGTGATTTAATCAATAAAGTTAAAAATAATATTGTTTTAAGTGGTTCTCAAGTAATAAATGGTAATTGTGTTGGTAAAGTTATTAAAGTGGGTAAAGATACTTATATAAATGGTATTAAATCAAGTTTACTTAAAATTAAGAAGAAGAAAACTCCGTTAGAAAAAAACTTATATACTTTAATTATTGTAATGATTTGTTTATTGATTCCTGCTGTAATTACTGTATTAATTAAAACGTTATCAGTAAATGAGTGGAAATTAACAAAGGAAGTAATAACTAAAACTGCCACGATTATGGTAGGTATGGTTCCTATTGGTATGATTTTATTATCATCGATTACTTTAACTAATAGTGTTTTAAAATTATTTAAACAAAATGTTTTAACTCAAGATTTATATAGTATTGAAAATTTAGCGAAGATCGACACGTTAGCATTAGATAAAACTGGAACTATTACAACAGGTAATTTAGTAGTGGAAAAAATAGAAATTTTAAGCGATGATTTTAAAGAAAACATGTTGTTTTCCTATCTTAATTCATTTAAAGAAGGCAATAAAACAAGCGATGCGATAATAAAATATTTATCTAACTTAAATTATAAAATTGATGAAAAGTTAAATATTGATGACATTAATGAATTTAATAGTAAAAATAAATTTTCATCTTTAAAAATTGATGGTAAAAAATATTTTTTAGGAGCAATTGAATTTATTTATAATGATAAAAATACTTTAAAAGAAGCTTTAAAATATCAAAAAGAAGGTAAAAGAGTACTTCTTTTTAAAGATGAAAATAAAGATTTAGCTATAATAGTTTTAAATGATGAAATCCAAAAAGGAATCGAAGAAAGCATATCTAATTTTAAAAAGTTAGGAATTAATATAAAAGTTATTAGTGGAGATAATTTAGAGACAGTTAAATTTATTTCTTCAAAAGTTGGAATTGATGTTTCTAGATCGATTTCTTTAGAAGGAAAAAGCATTGATGAAGTTAAAGAAATAGCTTTAAAATACGATATTTTTTCAAGAGCTACACCAGAACAAAAAGAAGCTATTATTATAGAATTAGAAAAAAATAAGAATAGAGTTTGCTATATCGGAGATGGTATTAACGATCTTTTGTCACTTAA
The DNA here is from genome assembly GCA_963619035.1 of Lachnospiraceae bacterium GAM79. GTDB lineage: Bacteria > Bacillota_I > Bacilli_A > RFN20 > CAG-826 > Onthovivens. The sequence goes on along the minus strand of CAVEUC010000045.1, from coordinate 3,432 downwards.
AAATGCAACTTGTTCAATTTCTTTTCAAAACGCAAGCGGAGCTAGTAAAAGCGTAAGCGACTTCATATTATTAGACAACGATTTTAATTCGTTAGATAAAATTATTTACGAAGGAAGAAGGGTAGTTAATAATATTGAACGCAGTTCTTTGTTATTTTTAACTAAAAATATATTCTTTTTCTTTTCAGCAATGTCTTCGATATTCTTTACAAGTGGAATGTTGATCGAAATAGAATCGATATATTTATTTGAAATTATCATTATTGCTTTTGGTGGATTTTTACTATCTATAGAAAATAATATTCCTAAAAAAGAAAGTGATAATTTTGTTAAAAAGACATTGATTTACTCATTAATTTCAGGAATATTTATCTTTATTCCGGTATTAATAATTTCTATTATTCAAAATATAAATCCTGATTTAATTGGCAATCCATTTGGAACTTCTACAATTTTAATAACATTATGTGGACTTATAATTTATTTAAATATAATTTTACCTACGAATAGATATTCTAGAATTTGTTTATATTCAATTACTTTAATTTCTATTGGGTGCATCGCATTTTTACCTTCTTTATTTTTAAAATCTCATTATTTAGATAGTGCTAAAACCATAAAAGAACAAATTGATTTATTGATTAATGGATTTTTTAAATACGAGATATTTTCTACTTTTAATTTAAACAGTCTTTTATGTATCGTAATTATATTTATTTTAAGTTCATCTATTTATTTACTCATTAATTATTTAATCTATAAAAAAGAAATGCGTAAATAGCATTATTTTGATATTATATTCTTAATTAAAAGGAGAAATAGATGGAATTTATTGTTGAAACTAAAGATTTAACTAAAAAATTTTCTAATAAAATTGCAGTAAATAAGATAAATATGCACATTAAAAAAGGTGATATTTATGGATTTATTGGTAAAAATGGTGCTGGTAAAACTACTGCTATGAAGATGATTTTAGGTTTATTAAATCCTACAGATGGTGAAATATTAATTAATAATAGTAAAGAGTTAGATAAAGAAAGAAGAAAAATTGGTTCTTTAATCGAGAATCCTGGTATTTATAAAGGTTGTACTGCTTATGAAAATTTAAAGAGATTTTCTATAATTTATGGTGGAAATGATAGTGAAATCAAAGATATTTTAGAACTAGTTGGTTTAGCGGATACCGGTAAAAAGAAAGCAGGTAAATTCTCTTTAGGTATGAAGCAAAGATTAGGAATCGCTATCGCTTTACTTGGTAATCCTGAACTTTTAGTTTTAGATGAACCAATTAATGGATTAGATCCTGCTGGTATTAAAGAAATAAGAGACCTATTAGTTAAATTAAATAAAGAAAGAGGTGTTACAATCCTTATTTCTTCACATATTTTAGATGAGTTAGCTAAGATTACTACAACTTATGGAATTATTAATGAAGGTTCTTTAATTGAAGAAGTAAGCAGCGAAGAATTAGAAGAAAATTGTAAAAGAAATTTAATGGTTAAAGTAAATGATGTAGAAAAAGCTACAAAAATTTTAGAATCAAATAATTTATTAGGTGATTTTGAAGTTAAAGAAAATTGTATATATTTATATTCTAATTTTGACAAATCAGCTTTAATTAATTCTGTATTAGTAAAAAATAATATTGAAGTTAGTGAATTAACTAATAATGAAATCGGATTAGAAGAATATTTTATTGAGAGGTTAGGAAAATAATGGGAAAGTTATTAAAATTTGAATTAAGAAAAGTTTTTCTAGATAAAAATATATACATATGTACTGGAGTATGTATGTTACTTGTTCTTTTGGTTGATATAACAACAAAAATTACAGCAGGAGATATGTCGACATCTTTAACCGGTGCTAATTTTGCTCAATCTGCTATATCAAGTTTAAATGTGATATTAATATCTGGAATTTTTACTTCAATATATATTTGTGAAGATTTTACATTAGGTACAATAAAGAATATATATGGAAAAGGATACGGAAAAGATGTAGTTTTCTTTACTAAATTTATCGTTAGTTTAATTGCTATTTTGATGATGAGCATCTTAGCAATGTTAACAGGATATTTATATGGAATTATTTTCTGTTCTCATGATTTAAGTATAAGTAAAGAAATAGTGTTTTCTTTATTAACACAACTTCTTGTTGTAATCGCTTATTTATCTTTATATTTCTTCGTATCTATTACATTAAGAAAGAACGGATCTAGTATTGCTATAAATATTGTCGTTCCTACAACGTTAGAGATGATTTTATTACTTGTTGACACATTCTTAAAATTAGAAAATTTTAAATTCTCTACATATTGGTTAGGTACGATGATGAGTTCGCTTCATGCAAGTGAAATACCTACAAAATCATTTATTATAGCTCTTGTAGGTAGTTTAATTTATATTGTTGTATTTTTATTAGCAGGTTACTTTATTAATAGAAAAAGAGAAATAAAGTAAAACTATATTAAATCTTAATTAAAATCTTTAAAGTTAGAAATATCATTAATTAAATCGAGCGCTATATCATTAAGTTTAGTGCTCTTTTTAGTTGCGATAACAATATCAAATTTAATGTCTTCTTTAATAGGAATACCGATAATATCATCGCTTTTATCTGTAATTTGATTAAATAAGAAGGCTCCAACTTGACCATATTTTAAAACTTCTTTAATTGTTGAAAGTTGTTCTGTTTTAAGTTTAATTTTAGGAGTGATTCCAAATTCATTAAATAACTTATTTAAAACTTGGAATTGGAGAGTATCTTCTTTAAATATAATAATTGGTTGATCTGTTAAATCTTTAATGGAAATCATCTTTTTATTAGCGAAAGGATGGTTTTTATTTACCGCAAACATCAATTTAGTTTCTCCGATTTTATTGTAATTTAAAGAACTTTCAATTTGATTTTTATAAACAACAGTAATAGCGATATCAATTTCACCATTAAGTAAAGCTTCTTTATTTGCGTGACTTCCTAATTCGCATAATTTTATATTAACTTTAGGATATTTATTTAAAAATTGTTGAAATATTGGAGCGAAAACAAAAGTTCCTAACATTGGTGGAACATCGATTCTGATAGTGGTGGATTCATATAAAAAGTCATTCATTTTTTGTTCAACAACACTATAAGAATCTATAATAGGTTTAACTAAAGAATATAGATAATTTCCACTAGGAGTTAACTCTAAATTCTTTCCGTTTATAACAATTAATTGAGTTTTTAATTCTTTTTCTAAGTTTTTAATTGCAGTAGAAATAGCAGGTTGAGAAATAAATAATTCCCTACTAGTTTTTGTATAAGATTTGTTTTCGTAAACTTTAACAAAATAATATAATTGTTCAATGCTCATACTAATATTATAATATAAAATTATTTTATAGGTTATATTTTTTTTATTTTATTTTTAATATTTGGAAACGCTTACAC
>CAVEUC010000044.1:0-3808 GCA_963619035.1 Lachnospiraceae bacterium GAM79 | reverse complement strand
TGACTGGTGTTCGTCTCCTTACCTTTTGGTGGAGATGCGGAGAATCGAACTCCGGTCCACTTAATGTTCCACATAGATTACTACAGTTTAGAAAGAATTTAAATTTCGCGACTTATCAACTCTTTCAAACTTTACATCGCTAGATTATTTAGTTTTCGTTAATAGCTATAATCATCACTATTACTTATTTTCTATTTATGACAGATGACTTAAGCGTGAGAAAATGCACCCTTAAGATCTGTGCTTTCTAGTTAAAGAAAACTACAAGGCTGAACTAAGCAGCAAAAGCAAGATTTAAATTTCTGTTGCCAGATATTATTTTTTAGCTTTTGACGAAGCAACTCGACTGCAATCTATGCTAATCATTAAATGTCGAAACCAAGACATCCCCAGTGATAAATATATTAACATTATTTCTTTACTATTTTCAATTCTTTAATACAAATAGAATATTTGTATAATACTAAATTTTAGTTTATACTAATTAAGAATTTGAGGAAAAAATATGGGAAAAAGTAAAAAAGCAAAAGTAATTAAAAATAAAAAGAAATTCCCTTGGGGAAGAATTTGGTATTACATAAAGAGTTTATTTGATAATTCAATCGCTATGGAATGCGGAATGAAAAGCAAATGGTACGTTACAGTTTTATTATTTGTATTCAGTTTAATGGTATCTATAATACCTATCACTGTTCAAACATCTCAAACTAGTGGTTCATCATTTGTTAATACTTCATATAATGATCCATACTACTATGGTTTAAATTCTTATATGAAAGATTCTACTTCTAGTGATATCACATTTAGTGAAGGAAAAGCTGCAAGTACATGGAATAACAATAATAAAGCTTTATTCACTGCTACATTCGATTATGAAATCGATGGAACTAAAGATAAAAAATTATTAGAAATCTTCTATGTAAATTTAGAAACTACAGATGCTAACTTTGTTAATACTTTAAACAACATTAGAAAAGGTAATTACAATACATCTGGAGAAATCATCGAAGGAAGTGAAAATGTAAGAAATACAAGTTTTATTCTTTTCACTCCTACTTATTTTGAAGCTTGGATTTATAAATTAAATTCTTCTAGTGCTTCAGGTAGTATTAGCGGTGATTACAATTGCTTTAGAGCTTCATTACAAAATAAATCATTTAAAGAAATATTAAATATTCAAAGAGATGGAATCGAAGCAGGAAGTGCTAATTTATACTTAAATAACTTCTACGATTTCACACATGATGTATATATTAACAATCGTACAAGATATACATGGATTAATTTTGGAATCGTCGCAGGATTAAATGCAGGTATCACATTATTAATGGGCTTATTATTCTTCGTTATGACAAGAGGAAAGAGCAACCCACTCAAATCAGTTTTAAAATGGTACCACGGTTTTGGAATTGCTACATGGTTAATGGTAACTCCAGCATTATTATCATTAATCTTAGGATTCACAATGTCTCAACTTGGAATGATCTTCTACGTATTATTCTTCGGTGTTAGATCAATGTGGTTATCAATGAAGAACTTAAAACCACAATATACACAAAACTAATTAAAAGTAGAAATTATAAAGCCATCGTTTGATGGCTTTTTATTTTAACTTATTATATTTAGTAGATACTCCATACGATTTTTCAACAGGATATTTTTTCTCGGTTTTATCCATCTTTTCATTTACAATTTCGATTGGATCAACCTTTAAAATCATACACATTTGATAACAATAATTCATTACATCAGCTAGTTCTTCTTTAACATTTTCAATATCATAATTTTTATCATCCCATTGGAAGCATTCTAATAATTCACTTGCTTCAATAGAAATTGATTTTGATAAATTAGAAGGAGAATGAAATTGATCCCGATTTCTATCTCTATTAAATTTATCAATTCTTTTTAATAATAAATCTAATTTTTCTGCCATAATTTTATATACTTCTCCAAATAGTTCCTTAAATTTTTATTACACGCATAAACGTAACATCCTTTAATACCTCTAGACATAATAACTTTATAGGAATTTACTATATATTCTTTTAATATAGCATCACTTGCACCAATTTTTACATTTTTATCAAAAAACTTACTTCTATCAATTACAATCTTATTATTAATTGGATCATAATCAATTTCTTCACCTAAAATAACTCCTATGAAATTTAAATCGTAACCTTGCAAAGTATGAATACAACCAATTTCATTAACAGCATTTTTAGATATAATAAATTCTTGATTGGTCATATTCCATACATACTTATATTTACCGATTCTTATGTCAAAATAATCATTATCAACTATATATTGATATCCTTTTTTCGTATATGGTTTACTTTTCCATTCCCATGAATAACCTGCAGCATTTCTGCATAAACCATATGTTTTATCAAGTCTTTTTATTTCATTTACCATTTCATCAACATCATCAAATAACCTAAAATCATAATTATTAATTGATAAAAAATCTTTTTGATTACATTCAAAAATATTATTTATATATTCAGTATATTCAACTCCACCATCACATCTCATTTGAGTACAAAGTTTTACTTTTAAAATATTATTTCCTAAAGCGTTATTAAATTGAGTATCAGAAATATCAGAACCCTTAACATTTTGGGAATGGTCATATACTAAAACTCTATATTTAGACATTTTAACAATCATATCTAATTGAGTAGCAGTATTCTTATCTAAATTTAATTGTTTACAATGTTCATCAAAAGTTCCCATGAAAGATATGTTTTTTCTTTGAGATAATCTATGAGCTTCATCAACTAATAAAACATCATATTTGAACTCTTCTTTAACATTACCGAATTCATCTAAAATATCTTTATCTTTACAATCATTAAAAATATCAAAAGGACCAATAACCATATTAGATTTCAATCCATTTTTAGTTAATTTAAACACTTTCTTAATCGTGCTTCTTAAAGAACTCATCGGACAAATATATCCAATCTTTAATGATTCACCTTCTTTTAATGTTTTTACTAATTCTTGTATCTTTAAAATAATAGAATAATAATCATTGTCACTATCTTCATCTATAATACTTTTATTAATATTAAATTTAGTTGCAGTAGCAAGTTTATACATTAAATTAATTAAAACAATAGTTTTACCTGTACCAGCTCCACCATTAATAATCGCGCTACCTTCATTACCTTTTTTTAATTTATCTACTAAATCATCAATAATTTGATTGCATACGTTGTTTTGTTCTGTAGTTAAAGAATTATAAGGTGAATACTTAAATAAATCAGAATTTCTAATATCGTTAATATCATTATTAACAATATTATTCTTTTTCAACTCTTTCCATATATCGTCTATTTTAGATAAATAATGTTGTCTATTATAATAATTATGTTTATATGATTGTCCACCATTACAATTCTGTAACTTTTCATATTTAGAATCAGCATTACATAATTGTATTAAATTTTGTTCAATATCTAAAATTGCTGATTTATTAAATTCGTTATCATAAATGATATTAATCGATTTTAAATTATTTCTTTGATTATTATTTAAATGTTGTTCAAATCTACTGAAAATATTTTGAGTTTCACCAACATATAACTCTTTATCATTATTAATTAAATAAACAATAGGCCAATTCTCTAATCCCTTATGTTTACTAATTAATTCATTTCTTCCGTCTTTACTAAATTCAAATGGATATATATTCATCATAATTCCTTATAACAGAATTATAACACATTTGTATATTTATATATAAATTTATTACTTAATCTTTCCAATCGCTATCTGGATTAGATTTATTATCAAA
>CAVEUC010000043.1:0-22866 GCA_963619035.1 Lachnospiraceae bacterium GAM79 | reverse complement strand
ATTAAATAATATAAATTTAACCTATTAAATATATAAAAAACTATAATTTTAATATGTTTTTTCACATATTTTTGTATTTTTTGTTTTAAATTAATACTAATTATTTTATTATTTTAATAGTTAAAATTTGTTATTTGAGGAGATGTTATAATATGAAAAAAGTTAAAGTAATTGTTAAAGAAAAAAACGTTTTAGAACTTGCTGAAGATGCTTCTATTGGTGATCTTATATATTTAAATGAGTTAGTAGAAGTAGATACTTCTTATATCGAAGAAGTTATAGAATCAAAAAAAGATAAAGTATATGCTTCTAAATTAGAAGATGCTAAAAAAGTAATTGAATTAGAAAAAGATAATAGTATCACTTTATTAAAACAAGAAATTGAAAAACTTAAAAAAGAAAATAGTGAATCTTTAAAATTAAAAGAAAAAGAAATTGATATTAAATATATTAAAGAAATCAGTGAACTTAATAATGAAATTAAAGCTTTAAGAGAAAAAAATAATAATGATATTGAGAAGAATAATAAAGAAAATGAATTAAAAATTTCTAAAATTAAAGAAGAAGAAAAAGAAAAATATAATGATATTTTTAATAAATATGAAAAATTATCTGCTCAATATAATGCTGATATTAAAAATAAAGAATTAGAATTAAAAAGTGAATATGAAAACAAAATAAATGAAATTAATTTATCATATAAAGAAGAATTAAATAAAAAAGATGTTTTATTGATTAAAGAAAAAGAAAAGTTTAACGAAGAAAAGAATAAGGAAATCGATGAATTAAAAGATTCTTTCATTAAGCAAATCAATGATAAAGAAAAAGAAAATCTAGAGCTTAAAAGAATGAAAACCAGTATGAATGTTAAGCAAACTGGTGAAGATTTAGAGTCTTGGTGCGACAATGAAGTCTCTTCATATATGCAAAATGGTTTATTTAATTGTACATGGAAAAAAGATAATGAAGTTATAAAAGAAGAAGGTGAAGAAAAAGGTAGTAAAGCCGATTATATATTTAGAGTTTACGCTACAGAAAAACACATTCCTGAAGAAGAATTAACTTCTATTTGTTTGGATATGAAAGATGAAAATCCTGATTCGGTTAATAAAAAAACAAATGAATCTCACTATAAACAATTAGATAAAAATAGAAATAAAAAACATTGTAAATACGCAGTATTGGTATCTAATTTAGAACTAGATAAACCAAATAGTTTACCTATGTTTAAAGTTAAAGAATACGAAAATATGTACGTTGTACGTCCTGCATACATGATGGTATTTTTAAATATGATCACATCACTAACTACTAGATTTTCTGAATTATTATTAAGTGATAAAGAAGAAAGATTAGATTTAAAAAGTAAATGTGAATTAATTGAAGAATTCAATAATATTAAAGCTACATATTTAGATAAGCCACTAGAATCTTTAGAAAAATCTTTAGATTCTATCGAAAAGAGTTCTAATAGCATTAGAAAAGCTAATGATAGTATCGATACTGAAATTAGTTTTATTAGAACTTCTTACATTAAAGGTATAGAAGATAAAATTAATAGATTTGAACTTAAGTTAAATAGTAAAATAATTAAGAAAATAGATTAATTTAAGAAAAATAATCTATATATTTCGTCTTATTAATTGAAAGGCTTTCAAAGAGGTAGTGGATAAAGAGCTAAGTAGGATTTTAAAAAAAGAAGATCCATATTTATTAAAGGCTTATTTTAAGGAGCAATATAATCAATATTATAAATTGGTTTGTTTTGTTATTTCTAAATACGTAAATAATAAAGAGGATATTGAAGATTTAGCTAATGATACTTTTATTAAAGTATTTAATAATGTTAAAGAAATTCAATCTTCTTTTAAGTATTATCTTATTCAATCTGCTAATAATATCGCTAAAGATTATTTAAAGAAAAAAAGATTTGATTTAGATAATAATGATACTGAGGTTTCTGTTGAAGATAATAGTGTCTCATCATTAAATTATTTAGATCTAATTAAAAAGATGGAAAAACATTTAAAACAAATTGAAATAGATATTATTTTAATGCATGTTATTGAAGGTTATACATTTAAAGAAATTGCAGAACATTATAATTTTAAAGAAAAGAAGGTTACATCCATCTATTATCAAGCTACTAAAAAGTTTTTAAAGGAAGAGGGAAATATATGAAAAGGAAGGATAAATTTGAAGAGTATATAATAAAAAATTCTGATTTTAATGGGGATTATTCTAAAATTAAAGATAAAATTGTAGTTGAAAATGATGGTAAATATAAAAGAAATAGAAGACCATTAGTATTAGGTTTATCAATAAGCTTTGGAGTTGTTGCTGCTACAATTGTAGGTGTTTTTGGATATAAATTTGCTTCAGTATTTTTTAAAACTAATTCTCAATATAATGATTATAAAAGAACTTATTCTTTAAATGATAAAAGAATATTGGAGAACGATTCTTTTAAAATGCTCAATGATATTAAGTATCCTACAGTAAAAGAAAATAATAAATTAGATGATGATTTTGTAACAAATTTTAATAATTTTGCTTCAAAAATATTTGATAGCACTTTAAACATTTATTCTGATTTTACTGTTTCTCCTATGAGTTTATATTACGAATTAAATAATATTTCTTTATTGAGTTCATCTACTCAAACGAATAATGCATTTGATGATTTATTAGGAAATAGTAAAGATATTAGAGTTGAGCAATTGAATAAAGTTTTTAAAAATAATTTTTATTTAAATGAAAATGCTACAACTCAAATTTATAATTCTGTTTTCTTTAATAGTACGTTTAAGTTAAATGAAAAATATATCGATATTCTAACCAATTCTAATGTTGAAGCTTATTCAATGAAATTTAAAGAAGATAATTTATACCATATAATCGATTGGGTTAATGAAAAGCTAGATACAACAAGTTTATTAAATATAGATGATTTAGAATTAGACGATTTAACGACAATTTATGTATTTTCTTTACTATATTTTAAAAATCAATGGTCTACAAAGATTGATGATGGAAAGAATACAAAAGGTAAATTCTATACTAATGGTAACGAAGAAAATGTAACTTTTATGTCTCATAGTATCGGTAGTGTTTTAGAAGATAATGATAAATATTATTCTTTTTATGATGAATATAAAAATGGATATAAAATTAAATATATTATTTCTAAAGATAAAAATGTTAATACAGTAGATGTAGTTAATAGTGAAGAAATATTTAAAATAAATGATACATCTTTAATTAATGCAATCATCTATTTAACTCTCCCTAAATTTAATAAAACATCAAAATTAGATATGGTAGATATATTAAAAAACATCGGATTTACTACTCCGTTTGATGGTACTTATAATAATTTTCCAGATATTTATGAAGGATATCCTTATAATCAATATATTAAATTTGTTAAACAATTTAATAATGTAGAGTTTAATGAGAGTGGAACTACTATTAAAACTGTAACATTTGGAAAAGTTGATGGATCAATTTCGCCAGATACTAATTCAACAATAAAAACATATGATATTAAATTAGATCATCCATTCATTTATGTAATTTACGATAATAATAATATTCCTTTATATGCAGGAAATGTAAATAGTATTAATAGCTAAAGTTTTATATCTTTAATTAAATTTAATATATTTTCATTTGATAAAAATTCTTTTAATTGAATATCATTATTTATTTCTATATCTTTAGTTTTAAAATACAAAGCATTTATAAGTTTATCAATATCATTTTCTGCTTTTAAATAGTTCTCTTCTTTTAAATTATCATATTGCTCTTCTAATAAAGATAGTGTACATCTTCTAATTAAAGCGATAATAGAAGTTTCAATCCAATATAAAAAAGTAGTATTTTTATATTTCTTTTCAATATTTTTAATCTTTATATATAAAGGTAAGGCATCAAATTGATTGTGATAAAGATCACAATATACATAATCATATTCTTCTTTATTGTTTTTTAAATAACTTATCGCATCATTTTCAATAATTTGAATTTTATTTTTATTAAATTTAGAAAATTGAAAAGATTTAAATAGATTGATTATATTTTTATCTTTTTCAATTACAGTAATTTTATTAACATTATCTTTTAAAGAAATCATATAAAGGAAGTAACCTAATCCTAATCCTAATACTAAGACATTACCACTTACTTTATTGATATCATCTTTCATTGTAAAGATTTCGTGAGGAGTGATCGACATCCATGTAATATTATCTTTTTTTAATGCTAAAAATTTAACATTTTTATCGAAGTAACCTAAATAATTAATCTCTTTATAATATTCATTTTCATATACTTTTATATCATCATATAAAAATAATTCATAAGGTAAATAAGAATCAAAAGATAATTCATAACCGTTCTTCTTTATGCTGATATCGCCATTAAAAGTAGTGTAATATGGATTAGAGATAACCTCATTGACATCTATTTTTTTAATATTTCTTAAATTGTATTTATTTTCAAAATATGAAAATTCTTCATCGTACTCATTAACTTCTAATAAGTCTAAAAATATTTTATACATCTTATTTTTATCGTCTTTATATTTATTAATTAACTTTAAATTAACATTTTTACGATAGTGGGTTAAATAGTCGTTTATAATATTGTCTACAATAATGTTTTCTTCTTTAGTATTTAAGTATTCTTCTAAAATCTCTTTTTTAATATTTATTTTCATGTTTAAAATTATACATATTTTAAATCAATAAAAAAAGACCACAATAATGTGGTCTTAAAAACTATAAAGGGGGAGATAGTTTTTTATATATTAATCGATGTTAATATATTTCTTTTCTTCATTCTTTTTAATAGCTTCTTCTTTAGGGACAACTAAAGTTAAGACGCCATCGTTAAGTTTAGCTTTAATATCTTCTTCTTTTAAAGCTTTTCCAACATAGAAACTACGTGAGAATGAACCGTATTTTCTTTCGCGATGGATGTATTTTCCGTTTTTATTTTCATCGTTGTTATTGCTATTAAATGATGCATTAATTGTTAAATAACCATCATCTAATGAAAGTTTTAAGTTCTCTTTTTTAATTTCTGGAACCTCAATTTTTAATTCGTAATGATCTTCCTCATCTTTTATATCTGTTCTCATTACATCATTTAATGAAAATCCTTTCTCTGAAAATAATTCATCGAAGAATGGATCTAAGAATCCATAACCGTTTTTACTAATAATATTATTCATAATTAATACCTCCTAAGTACTTTTAGCACTCTCTTTCTTCAAGTGCTAACTATATATTATCACAATTTAGCACTCTGTCAAGTAGTTTGCTAAAATTTTTTTTATTTTTTTTAAAAACATACTAAAAATATGGTTTTAAAATCGAAAAAACTAGCGAATATATTATTTTAATAATAATATATTTCTTGTATAATATATTTAATTAGGAAAAGAGAAGACTTATGGTAACGATATTTCATGGCGAAATGAGCGTAAATAACATTATAGATTTTGTACTCATTATTCTTGGCTTAAGTGCTTTAAATACATTGGTTTATTATTTTTTGAAAAGAAAAACAGTTAGAATTGCAACAACTGTGACTTCTGGATTAGCTTTAGTGGCTCATATTTTGTGTTTAGATAATTTCTTTACATTGCTTTTATTTATTTTACTTTTTGTCATAATGATTTCTTTTTATGTTAATCTTGCTGAAATTAGAAATTTTGTTGCAAATAAATTTAGTCCAAAAAATAAAAATAATTTAATCGACAAAAAGAATAGTGATATTGAGAAAATATATGATCATGAATCTTTATATAGAGTCATCAATGAAACAACTTTATATTTATCAAAACATAAAATAGGCGCTATTATGACTTTTGAGAAGAAAGATAATCTTGATGGTATTATTAAAAATGGTACTAGACTTGATGCTCCTATTACATTTGAATTATTAATTACAATTTTTTATCCAGGAACTAGATTACATGATGGTGCTGTTGTTATAAGAGGAAATAAAATTGTCGCAGCTAGTGTATATTATTCTCCAACTACAAAACCTTTAATTGGAAAATATGGTTCAAGACATAGAGCGAGTATCGGAATTAGTGAGATATGTGATGCTGTTACAATTGTTGTAAGCGAAGAAACAGGAAGAATCTCTATAGCATATAATGGAGAAATCGAAAGTTATCCAAGCAATCAATTCATAACCGCTTTTGAAAATTTAATGAATGAAGATGCTCCATTAACAAATGCTGAAAATGGAGTTCATGAAGATGAAAACGTCGATCAACAATAATCAATATTTCTACGATTATATTATCGAAGTTCTAACTATTTCTAAAATTGGTAAATTATTTTCAAAAGATCCTTACGCTTTAGAGAACTATGATAAATTGGAAAAAAAGTCGATGGATGCATTAAATAAATTTACTAATTTAAAATTTGAAAGAAGCAATTTCTTTAGTAGGGATGTTTATCCTACGCCTAATTTAAGTGTTAGAACTTGTGTTTTTAATGAATATAACGAAATTTTATTAGTTAGAGAGTTAGACGATTTAGGGTATAGCGTTCCTGGAGGATGGTGTGATTTATTCGATTCTCCAAGCGAAACAGCAAATCTTGAGTGCCTTCAAGAAGCTGGTTGTAAGATTAAAGATTTAGAATTAATCGGATACATATTTAAAGGCACAAACGAAAAAATTGAAGAAACTATAAATTTTAATGCAGTTCCAGAATGTCAAATAATATTTAGAGCCAATGCCGATAAATTTATTGATTTTAAAAAGACTGAAACTGATAAAATTGGTTGGTTTAAAGTAGATGACTTACCAAAGATGAGTCATAAAAATAGCATTGAAGATTGGAAAAAAATTATTTTAAATGCTAAAGATAGAATTTCATTTTTTGATTGATATTAGGAGGAATAAATATGTCAACACACATTAATGACAACGCACATTTTGCAAAAACAGTTCTTATGCCAGGAGATCCTTTAAGAGCTAAGTATATCGCTGAAAACTTTTTAGCAGATTATGAAGAAGTTACAAGTACAAGAGGAATCTTAGGTTTTACAGGACATACAAAAGAAGGAAAAGAAATCAGTATTATGGCTAGTGGTATGGGTGTTCCTTCAATCGGAATTTATTCATACGAATTATTCGCATTTTACGGAGTTGAAAACATTATTAGAATCGGAACATGTGGTGGATATCAAAAAGAATGTCATGTAGGTGATGTTATTATCGCTACATCTGCATCATCTTCTTCAAATTACGCTTATCAATTCGATCTTCAAGGTGGGGTTTTAGCACCTTGTAGTGATTTTTCTTTAATGCTTAAAGCGTATAATCACGCTAAAGAAATGGGTTTAAATGTCCATGTTGGTCCTATTTTTAGTAGTGATGTTTTTTATGATGCAAATCCTGAATATTACAAAAAATTCGCTAATTTAGGAATTTTAGGTGTTGAAATGGAAAGTTATGGATTATTTCTTAATGCTATGAGATTACATAAAAAAGCATTATGTATTTTAACTGTAAGTGATACATTTGTTAATAAAGATGAAAAGGATTTAACAAAAGAAGAAAGACAATCAAAATTAAATGATATGTTTAATCTTGCGTTAAAGATGGCTGAGTAATGTTTTTAGATTTTTCTTTAACAGGCGAAACTTGGAAGTGGATTATAATCAGCAGTGCAATTTTAGTTGCAATATTGATTGTGTTTTTAGCGTGTTTCCCTTTCTTTAGAAAAAAATATCAAGTTAAGCATTTTAAGGATTCTTATTATAAAAAGATAAGAAAAGTTGCTGAAATTAAAGATTATTATCTTATTAATAATCTCGTGCTTAAAAATGATAATCAAGTAATCTGTAAAATCGATCATATTCTCTTTGGTGAAAAATATATTTACGTAATTAAAGATAGATATTATCGCGGTGGTATTAGCGGAGCTAGCGATGATAATGTTTGGATTTTTGTAAATAAAAAAGAGGAGAAAAAAGAAATTAGTAACCCTATGCAAATGAACATGTTAAGAGTTAATAAACTTTCTTTAATGACTCAAATTGATGAATCTTTCTTTATTTCAATCGTTATTATAAATGATGATTGTATTGTAAACGATATCTCAAAATTATGTGATGAACGTAGTTTTATTGTTTCAAGAAAGAAATTTCCTCAATTGATCAAAACAATCGAATCAAGAAATGTTAAAAAGATGAATGAAAATCAATTAAGTTACGCAGTAAAAGATATTAAAAAATTGTACGGGAGTATAGGAAGCGATGAACAAGAAGATTAATTTTCCATATTCTAAATTTAAAAAAGATATTAATTACACACTCTCATTAAGCGGGAGTGTTTCTTTCGTTGTGCTAGTTTTATATGTAATTAGTGCATTGTTTTTATATTTAACAAGCGGAAGTGAATTTTCAAATATTTGGTCGATGTTCCTTTTACTTGTCTTTATTATGATAATAGTAGGTTTATTATCTCCATTTTTATATTCTTATTTTGCTAATAATGCAGTGTTAGATGGACCAGATAGAGAGAAAGTAGGAATTAAAAGTTTGTTTAAAACCTCAAAATTCGGATTTAAACCTCCATTTAAAGGATTATTAAATACATGGTTAACTTTAATAATTTCCTTTCTTATTTTTATTTTTACTACTTCGATTGCTGAAGGTCTTATTTTAGGGATTTGTTATGGTGTAAATCCTACTTATAAAGAGTTTTTTGATGGTTTAAGAGGCGTAACATCATACGATAAAATTTTAGAAGCAATAAATAATAATTCTAGTTTATTTACAGTTCCTGTTATCGTATCTAATTTAATAGCGTTAGTAGCAAGTTTATTTTTCTTTTTAAGAAATCTTTTAATAAATATTTTAAAATTTGCTTTAGCAGGTAATTTTTTAAATGTTCCTAGAAAAGTGTTTAATTATGTTTTTAGACAAACGATAAAGAAACATAAAAAAGAATTTATTAAAGGGTTTTATAGATATGCTTGGATTATATTAACCGTATTTTTTGTAGCTTTAATTGGAAGTTATTTAGGATTATATTTTGCATTTTCTAAATTAGAAAATTTAAATGCTTATAGTTTTATGTTGATTATTTCTTTAACTAGTATCGTAATCGCTTTAATCTTATCTTTAATCTTCTATCCTATATTATTTAATCATTATTTAGAAATTTCTGGAGAGTATAGAAATTACGCTGTTAATGGTTTTGTTGAATTTGTTGAAGCTCAAGTAAGTTTCCAAAGAGAAAAAATAAATTTAGATAAAGAAGCAGAAGATGAACTCGATCTAATTGAAAAAAGAACCAAAGAATTTAAAGAACAATACGAAAAAGAAGTAAAAGAAGAAAAGAAGAATGAAGACGATTCTTCTAACGGTGATAGCGATGAAAAAGACAAATAAAAAACTCGACTTAAATTGTCGAGTAATGCATGTAATGAATGGAGCAAGTGACGGGAATCGAACCCGCATATTAACCTTGGCAAGGTTACGTTCTACCACTGAACTACACCTGCATGCTTAAATATTATATTTAATAAAGAATAAAAAGTCAAAGGAGAATTTTATGAATTTAAACGAAAAATTAGCAAACCTTATATTTCCTTCAATTAATGAGACAATTGATGACTTAGAAAAGAGATATCCAGAAAGAAATTTAAAGGAAGGAAGTAAAGTTACACGTTTTGCGCCTTCACCTACAGGTTTTTTACATACAGGTAGTTTATTTACTAGTATGGTTGCTTTTAAACTTGCTCATGATAGTGAAGGAATTTTTTATACTAGACTTGAAGATACTGATACAAAAAGAGAAATCGAAGGTAGTGGAAATAAATTAATCGATCAACTTGCTAAATTTGACATCGTTCCTAATGAAGGTTATTTAGGAAATACTGAAAAAGGTCAATATGGTCCTTATAAACAATCTGATAGAAAACATATTTATGATGTTGTTATCAAAGATATGATTAAAAAAGGTATAGCATATCCTTGTTTTTTAAGCGAAGAAGATTTAACTAAAATTAGAGATGAACAAACTAAGAATAAAGAAATAACAGGAATTTACGGTAAATATGCAATTTATAGAGATTTCGATATCGAAAAAGCAATTGAGTATATTGAAGAAGGAAAACCATATGTTCTTCGTTTTAAATCTAGCGGAAATCATTTAAATAAAATTAAAGTAAAAGATGAAATTAGAGGCGAACTTGAATTAACTGAAAACGATCAAGATATAGTTATTAGAAAAAGCGATGGTTTACCTACTTATCATTTCGCTCATGCTTGCGATGATCACTTCATGCATACAAATTTAGTTACTAGAGGTGAAGAATGGCTCCCATCTTTACCAATTCATATTGAATTATTTAAAGCTTTAGGTTTTAAAACTGTAAAATATGCTCATCTTCCTGTTATTATGAAAATGGATAATGGGACAAGAAGAAAATTAAGTAAAAGAAAAGATCCTGAAGCTAGTGTTGATTTCTTCTTAGAATCTGGATATGAACCAAGATCTTTATTAGTTTATTTAATGACTATCGCTAATTCGAATTATGAAGATTTTATTGTTCAAACTAAAGACTATAATTTAGATCATTTTAAATTTAATCTTAAAAAAATGAGTTTAGATGGAGCGTTATTTGATATTAATAAATTAGCATATTATGGAAGAGAAATTTTAGGCTATATGAATAAAGATGAAATTTCTTCTAAATCTAAAGAGTGGGCTAAACTTTATTCTCCTGAATTAACTGCTTTAATTGAAAAATTAGGTGATAAATACATTGAAATTTTAAATATCGAAAGAGAAAAGAAAAATCCTAGAAAAGACTATGCAAAATATAGTGATATTTATGAAAATATCAAATTCTTTGATTTTGATGAATATACAAAAATCGTATCAAATGGCTATGATTTTAACGAATCAATCGATAAAGAAACAATTAGATCAATTTTAAAAGATTATAAAGAAAATTATTTTTTAGAAGGCGATGAAAATAATTGGTATAACAATGTTAAAAATATCGCTAGTAAATATAATTTTGCAGTAGATTCAAAAGCTTATAAACTTAATCCAAACGATTATAAAGGAAGCATGAATGATTTTTGTGAAATTTTAAGAGTCATTGTAAGCGGAAGAAAAGTAACTCCAAATTTATTTGCAATTCTTAAGATTTTAGGAAAAGATGAATTAAATAAACGTATCGATTTATTTTTAGAAAAATAGGTAAATAAGATGTTATGGCACGAGATTTTATATAAAGTATTAGATATTATTAACCAAGTTATTTTATACCTTATTGGTATTCCTTTTTTACTTCAACTTATATATATGATTTTCTTTTGGTTAAAGAAAAAAACATATCCAAAATCAGATAAAAAAGGAAAGATAGCAGTAATCATTCCTGCTCATAACGAAGAAGATGTAATATATGAAACTTTAATGCATCTATATAATAACCAAACATATCCAAGAGATAAATATGATGTATATGTTGCGTGCCATAATTGTACGGATAAAACTGTTGAATTAGTTAAAAAAGCAGGAGCTATTCCTATTATATATAATAATGATAATCCTAAAGAAGCGTTCTTAGCATATTGTTTAAATTACGCTTTTGATTATTTATTAAATAATGTTGAAAAAGAATATGATTTAGTAGTTAGATTAGATGCTGATAACTATGTAAATGATGAATTTTTATCATTAATGAACGACGCTTTCCAAAGTGGAGTTAAGTTTGGAAGAGGCTATGAATCAGCTAAAAATATGACTCAAAATCTTTATACTAAAGCTTGTGGATTATATTATGTCTTCGATTCTAGATTTGGTAGTAGAGTTAGAGAAAAAATGCATATTGGAGCTCATGTTAATGGTCCTGGTATGATGGTAAGTTATGAAGTGCTTAAAAATAGAGGTGGATACAAGTGCTATACAATAAGTGAAGATGCTGAATTTACAATTGATTTGATGAATGAAGGTATTAAAGGCCACTTTATTGAAGATGCTGTAATTTATGAAGATTTACCATCTACATTAAAAGATACTTACAATAGAAATATTCGTATTGGATCTGGTAGTAGAAAATTAATATTTGGTAAATTAGGAAAGTTATTTTTAAAGTTTTTTGTTACTGGTAGATTCTCTTATATCGAATTATTTTTAACATATTTCTTTAATATTATCTGTGTTTTATTGTGTTCTTGGTTACCTTTATATTATATTTATAATCTTATATATTTAGGTTTATGTGGATATGGAAATATCATAACATCATTAGGGGCTGATTATTATTTAAATTTATTCTATACAACAATAATTGTAATAGCTGTTGTTTTAGTGTTTTTATTCTTATTCTGTGGTTGGTTACAAGGATTCTTGCTTATCTTGTTGGATTATAAAAAGATGGGTGCTAAAAAAAGAAGAGAGCTTGTCGATGGTGCTTTAATGTTCCCATTCTTCTCAGTAGTTTATATAGTTACTATTTGTTTTGGTATGTTATCTAAACCAAAATGGAATAAAGTTAAAAGAAACAAACAGTACAATAAAAAGTCTTAAATTAAAAAAACTATATGTTTTTCCATCTCTTTTTTAATTATTAACATCAATATCTTTTTGTTTTGAATAAATAATTATCGATCCTGGAATATCTAAAACAAATATAAACATAAAAATAAGAGATAGTATATAAATCCAATTAAATTCTATTTTTCTTTTAATAAGCGACTTTATTAAATAAATTATTTCGTATGAACTTATAGATATCATTAAAGTATATGTTGAAAATACAGCAATAACAAATACTATCGGAGTTAAAATAAATAAGAAAATATTCGATAATCCAATTAATACTAAAACTGAAAAGAAGAAATTTAAAATATACCAAGGTATTTGAATAAGTTTCAAAACCATTGTAAATTTAGATAAATCCTTATAGTCTTTTCTTATAGATAAAAAAGAAATAATAATGTTTATAATAGCTATTATCACCACAACAATTAATAAAATTCGATATATTTCCCCAAATAAATCGCTTAAAGATGATAGATTATTATCTTTATCAATAATAGCGATAATAAATATAGCAATTAGAGGAATTTGTGATAAATACATTCCAATTGTTTGAAGAATCATAAAAGCTTTAGTTAATTTCATATTGAAAGTATATCACAATAAATCATTTAACTTGAATTAAATTATGAAAAGTATAAGAATTTAAACGATAGAAAGTTAGAGGTGACTAACATGAAATTTTATACATCAGGCGATAAAGAAAAACCAGTAATATTATTAATTCCAGGAACTTGTTGCCATTATTCTTTATTTGATAAAGTTATTCCTTTATTGAATGAAAAATATCAAACATTGGTTGTATCTTTTTCTGGTTTTGATGAATCCGATAATAGTGAATATGAATCAATGGATAAAGAAACGAAACTAATTGAAGATTACATTAAAGAAAACTATAACAATCATATACATGCGATTTATGGATGCTCTTTAGGTGGAAGCATTGCAAGTTATTTAGTATCAAGAAATAATATAAAAGTAGATCACATCATTTTAGGAAGTAGCGATTTAGATCATTCAAATAAAATTAGTGCATGCATTAAAGGAAAGATAATGACTCCTATTCTATTTAAGATGATTCATGAACAAAAATTACCAAAAATAATGATTAAAAAGATGGATAAATTGAAGAAAGAAGATATTATTAGATATAATCAAATGAATGAATTTTTATCTAAGTTTATGGTAGATTCAATAAAAGATAAAGTTAGTAAAAAAAGTATTTATAATCAATATGTATCAGATTTAGTAACTTCAATTGGATATGGAATTGATAATGGTTTTACTAAAATTCATATATTTTACGCACTTAAAATGGGAGAAAAATATCGTAAAAGATATTTAAAACATTTTAAAAATCCTGATATTAGAGAACAAAATTTAAATCATGAAACATTCTTTTATTGCTATCCTGATGACTGGGTAAAAGAAGTATTTGATTGTATTAAATAAAACTATTACATATTGATAGAAAAAGGAGTATAGTTTTTATTATGGAAAAAAAGAAATTTAAACATAAAGGAACTATTATTACATTATCTATCATCGGAGCATTCATATTAGCTATTTGTATTAGCTTTTTTACATATGTTTCAATTTATTATAAACCTACAGAAAATTGTTTAACTTATTTAAAAGATTCAAGTGAATCTAATGTTAAAGAAGAAAAGAATTATATTGTATTTACTCCTAAAAAAGAAGTTACAAATAGTAGTGGTATTATATTTTATCCAGGTGGAAAAGTTGATTATAGATCTTATGCTCATTTATTAAGGGATTTATCTGATAAAGGAATTAGTTCAGTTTTAATTAAAATGCCATTTAATTTAGCAGTATTTAATATAAATGCAGCAAATAATAAAAAAGAATTATTACCAAATGTAACTAATTGGTATATAGGAGGTCATTCTTTAGGTGGAAGTATGGCTAGTTCGTATTTAGAAGAACATTACGAAGAATATAAAGGATTAATATTATTAGCTAGTTATTCAACTGTAGATTTATCATCTCATTCAAATTTAAAAACATTATCGCTATTAGCAAGTGAAGATAAAGTTTTAAAAATAGATAAATATAAATCAAATATATCAAATTTAGCTAATTTAACTGAATACACAATTGAAGGAGGAAATCATTCTTATTTTGGAGATTACGGGGTGATGTCTAACGATGGAACTCCTTCAATTACTGTTGATGAACAAACTGAAATTGTTAAAAATAAAATAGTTGATTTTATTAATAGATAACAAAAACACTAGGAAATCCTAGTGTTTTTAATTGATTTAATACATTAATTAAATTTCTACATCAACAGTAGATGTGTCGATTGTAGATATTTGTTTTCTTAATTTTAATATATATGAAGGAGATACAGATAATTCATCAATTCCTAAACTTACAAAGAATGGAACTAGTTTTTCATCTCTAGCAAGTTCTCCGCAAATTCCTACTGGAATATTAGCTTTATGTCCGTTTTCAATAGTTAATTTTATTAATCTTAATATAGCTTTATGATGAGGGTTAAAAGTTTTATTTAATAAAGGGTTAACTCTATCTATAGCTAAAGTATATTGAGATAAGTCGTTTGTACCGATTGAGAAGAAATCTACATGTTTTGCTAATTCATCTGAAATAATAGCAGCAGCAGGGGTTTCAATCATAATACCTATTTTCATATTAGGATTGTATTTAATACCTCTAGAAGATAAATTATTTTTAGCTAATGTGCACATCTCTTTAACGAATTCAACTTCACTAATAGATATAATCATTGGAATCATGATTGAAAGATTACCATATGCTGATGCTCTATATAAAGCAGTTAATTGGTCTAAAAACATTGAAGGTCTATCTTTACAAATTCTAATGGAACGATATCCTAAAGCTGGATTTTCTTCATGAGGTAATTCAAAATAATCTACTTTTTTATCAGCTCCGATATCTAAAGTTCTAATGATTACTTCTTTACCTTTCATCTCTTCGACGACTTTTTTATAGTGAACGAATTGTTCTTCTTCACTAGGATAAGTTTTACTATCTAAATATATGAATTCTGATCTAAATAATCCAATACCTTCTGCATCGTTTTTAATTACGTTTTCAACTTCATAGCTTGATGCAATATTAGCGTAAATCTTTAATTTTTTACCATCTTTAGTACTTGTTTCTTTACCTTTTAATTTAGATAATTCTTTAATATCGTTTAAATATGTTTCTTTAATTTTAGAATATTTTGTTATTTCTTTTGATGTAGGGTTGATTATTAATTTGCCTTTAAGTCCATCAATAATAGCAAATTTTCCATTTAAAGATTCATCAACTTCAAGGTTATCAATAGAACAAATAGAAGGAATTTCTAACATTCTAGTTAATATTGATACATGAGAATTGATACTACCTTTAACTAAAACTAATCCTATTAATAGATTCTTATCAAATTTCATAAGTTCACTTGAAGGTAAATCATCACAAATTACAATTGAAGGTTCTTTTAATATAGTTAAATCTTCTTTTTTAGATAGAATATCGATAATTTTATTACCTACTTCAATGACGTCTCTAGCTCTTTCTTTCATGTATTCATCATCCATTGAAGAGAACATACTAGATAATTGTTTGCTAGCTTCTTCAGTAGCTTTTTCAGCATTTAAATTAGAAGCGATACCTTCTTTAACTAAATCTTCAAAATCTAAATCTTCAGCCATTAATTTATGAGTTAAAAATAATTGAGCTTCATCTTTTCCTAATTTAATTAAAGTATCTTGATATAGTTTTTCTAAAGATTCGATAGCTTTTTGTCTAGCTTCGAAAAATCTATTTTCTTCGATTTCCTTACCTAAATATTCTGTTTTTACTTCGCTCTTTTTATTTTGATAAACAACTAATTTACCTAGTGAATATCCATCGAAAATACGTTTAGAATTATATTCTTTCATATATTTGTTCCTTTCTTTAAAAATAAGCCTATAGAAAGGACTATAGGCTTATAGAATAAGTTTATAAATTTTCTTCAAAAACTTTTAAGAGTGCAGTGTATGCAGCTTCTTCATCAGCACCTTCGATTTGAATTTCTACTTCTTCATTAGTTTTTACGCATAAACCCATAACACCAAAGATTCTTTTTAAATCAGCTTTTTTACCTTTATTTAAAATTGAAATAGTGGAAGTGTACTTTTTAGCTTCTCCAACAACGATTCCTGCTGGACGAGCGTGAATTCCTTCTTTATCTTTAATAACGTAAGTAAATGATTTCATAATTATTTTTCCTTTCTTTTAAATCTAATACCTTTGAATTTTCCTAATTCAGGATTTTCTTCATCTTTCTTTAATAAGCTTAACATTAATCCTGTGATAATTGCACCAATAACGACACTTAGAAGATACCAATACCAATTACCAACAACAGCGATAACGAATATTCCTCCATGAGGTGCCATTAATGTACATTTGAATACTACACTTAATAAACCTGCAACAGCTGAACCGACAACTGAAGAAGAGATTACTCTTAAAGGGTCTTTAGCTGCGTAAGGGATTGCACCTTCTGTAATAAATGCTGCACCCATAATGTAGTTAACAAGAGCTTCTTTTCTTTCTTTTTTAGTCCATTTTTGAGGGAATAATGTTGTTGATAGTGCGATTCCGATAGGAGGTACCATACCACCGATCATAACAGCAGCCATCATTTGATAGCAATATGCTTGGTAAGCTGGATCTTCACTAGTTGCAGCTGCAGTTAATAAAGCAGTACCGAATACATATGCAGCTTTATTGATTGGACCACCCATATCAACAGCCATCATCGCTGCTAATAATGCTCCTAATAATATTGTTAAATTATGCTCACCTAACCAGTTTAATGCATAGCTTACTCCAATATTAATGTATGAGAATGGAGTATTTAATAAGAACATAATTCCACCGATTGCCAATATTCCAAATACTGGATATATTAACATAGGTTTAAGTCCTTCTAGTGATTTAGGGAATTTTTTACAACATAATTCTAGTAATTTAATTATATAACCTGCAATGAATCCAGCAGCCAATGCACCTAAGAATCCTGCAGAAGCTCCTGTATCTTCGTTAGTAATAGCGTATTGAATAGAAAATTTTGATAATGTTGCTAAGTATCCTCCAACAAAACCAACTGCTAAACCAGGTCTACCAGCTATTGAATGAGCGATAAATGCAGCTAATATTGGAAGCATGAATTGGAAAGCGTAGCCTCCAACTGTTTTAAAGAACCATGAAACAGGAGTACCAGTACCGAAATTTCCATCAGTTGGAACTCCAGCAAAACTATCGATCATAAATGCGATAGCAATTAAGATACCACCTCCAATAACGAATGGTAACATATGTGAAACACCGTTCATCAAGTGTTTATAAATATTATGAAGCACTGATTTGCTATCTTTTTTATCAGTTGATTTTTTAGCTTCGGTATTTCCTGATTTATAAATTGGTGCATCTCCGTTTACTGCTTGCTTAATTAAATTTTCTGGTTCGTGAATTCCTTTACTAACAGTAGAAATAACAACGTGTTTTCCATCGAATCTATCCATTTCAACATTAACATCAGCAGCGATGATAATACCTTTTGCATGTTCGATTTCTTCATCAGTTAATAAGTTTTTAATTCCGCCTGAACCATTCGTTTCAACTTTACAAGTATAGCCCATTTCTTCAGCTTTTTTCTTGATTGATTCTTCAGCCATATAAGTATGAGCGATACCATTAGGACATCCAGTTACTGCTAAAATATCTGGTAAATCGCTAGTTTCTACAACCGAATTTTCTTCTTCGATTCTTTCTTTTTCGGCATCGTCGATAACTTTTATAAATTCTTCTTTAGATTTAGCGTTAATGAGATTATTTTTAAAATCTTCATCCATAAGTAAATTTGATAATCGTGCTAATACTTCTAAATGTACATTGTCTTCAGTATTAGGAGCAGCGATGAGGAATAATAAATTTACTTTTTCTCCGTCTAAAGATTCGTAGTCAACTCCGTCTTTAAGAACCATTGCAGCTAATGCAGGTTTAACTACAACACTAGATTTACAATGAGGAATAGCAATTCCTTCTCCAATTCCAGTGGTGGATTCTTCTTCTCTATGATAAACGCCTTTTTTATAAGTTTCTATGTCGCTAATAGCTCCGCTTTTTTCTATCAGTGCGACTGCTTTTTCAATAACATCACTTTTATTATTAGCAGTAGCATTAATATCAATAGTATTAATTGATAATAAATCTGTTATTTTCATTTTCCCCTCCTTATCTATATCAATTTTTCAAGTTCTTCAACTTTTTCTAATGTAGCTAAGTTTTCAGAAAATGCTGAAGCGCTTCCGCATGCAATTCCTCTTTTGAATGCTTGATTAATATCACCGCTACGATAGTATTCATCAATAAATCCTGCTACTAATGAATCTCCAGCTCCAACGGTGTTAATTACT
The DNA here is from genome assembly GCA_963619035.1 of Lachnospiraceae bacterium GAM79. Taxonomy (GTDB): domain Bacteria; phylum Bacillota_I; class Bacilli_A; order RFN20; family CAG-826; genus Onthovivens. The sequence continues at coordinate 3,813 of CAVEUC010000043.1, read as the reverse complement.
TTTCCTTTAGGTGATCTAGTGATTTTATATTCTCCGTTACCTTTAACAAGTAGTGCTCCATCTCCACCTAAAGAGACGATTACATTTTGAGCACCTAATTCAATTAATTTCTTAGCATTATTAACTAATTCTTCATCGTTATTTATTTTTATAGAGAACAATTCTTCTAATTCTTCTTTATTAGGTTTAACCAATACAGGATGATAAGGTAATGTCTTTAATAATGTTTCTTTTGTCGTATCTACGATCAATTGGACATTTTGATCTTTAATTCTTTCTAATATTCTTTCATATGTATCGCTAGGAAGAGTATTAGGAATAGCTCCTGAAATAACTAGTACATCTTTAGAAGTTAATTTTGATAATTTATTAATTAATTCTTCAATATTTTCATCGCTAACTTTAGGACCTTGTCCATTAATAGCAGTTTCAACCATTCCTTTAATCTTAATATTAATTCTAGTATTACCATTTAAATGAACAAAATCTGTTTTAATATTATGTTTTTCCATTTCATCTTCGATATATTTCCCAATGAAACCACCAACAAAACCCATAGCGACAGATTTAGTATTTAAATTAGATAAAACTATAGATACGTTGATTCCTTTTCCTCCAGGTAACATCGTTTCTTTTTTAGTTCTATTGATAGCACCTACATCTAATTTATCTAAATCGACAATATAGTCTAGTGCAGGAGAGAATGTAACTGTATAAATCATCGTTTATTTAACCTCCAATACATTTTTCTTTCTATAATATTTATTTTCTAATTTATTAGTTATTAATGTAGCATCTTCAAATGAAGCAAATTTAACTCTAGATTCTAATCCGATCTTACTAGCATCAGCTAATACATATGCTTTTTTAGATCTTTCTAAAGCTGTTTTTTTAATTATTGCTTCTTCGTAGTCAGGAGTAGTGTAACCTTGTTTTAAAGATACTGCGTTAGTTCCAAAGAATCCGATATCAAATGTAAATCTTTTAATAGTTTCAATTGGAAAAGTTCCTACAAAAGCATCAGTTGTTAATTTGATTTCTCCTCCAGTAACGTAAACTTTAAATTTCTTTCTAGCTAATTTTTGAGCTATTGTCATAGAGTTAGTAATATAAGTATTACCAGTAGAAGAAATATAATCACATAAAATAGAAGTAGTAGTACCTGCATCAATATATATTAATGAATTATCTTTGATTAATGATGCAGCTAATTTAGCTATCTCATTTTTTTCTTCAATATTTAATGATGATTTTTCGTTCATATTTAATTCTAATGAATTCAAAGAGATATCATTAATTGATTTAGCTCCTCCGTGAAGTCTTATTATCTTTCCTTCTTTTTCTAAATTTACTAAATCAGCTCTTATTGTTGATTCACTTGAATTAGTCTTCTTCATTAATTCATGTAAAGAAACATATTCTTTTTCATTTACAAGATTTAAAATCATTTCCAATCTTAAGTTTTTTAACATTTTCTTTAACCTCTAATTTTAATTATAAAAGCGCTTACATTTAAAATCAACAAATATCGTTAAAATACATTAAAAAACATTAAATTAATATTTTTTATCGTGTAAATATGTATTAAAAATTATTGAAATATTTACAAAATATACACTTAGTAGTAGAATAATAACACGCAATTTAATGTATAATTGCAATTGCCTTGATGGTGAAATTGGTATACACGTTAGACTCAAAATCTGATGCTAGTGATAGCTTGCGGGTTCAAGTCCCGCTCAGGGCACCAATCGAAATAATGACCTCTTAGTTTAAAGATTAGGAGGTTTTTTATTTATTAAAATCTTTTAAAAATTAAAAACTTTTACTTCAAATTATTATACTTATTTAAACTTATCATTTTTAAAAGTTCTTAGAACGTTCAATTAAATAAACAATTTAAGCTGTTGTCACATTTACTGCAACACAAAGATTGTCGTTGCATGTTATTTTATCGTTGTGGATATTCTAATGTTTGGGAACAGCCACTTTAACGCTTGAAAATACCTACTATTTTTTCATTAATTTTAATTTTGGGAACAGGTCAATTTTCTAAATAAAAGAATCTTTAAATAATATTATTACTTGAAAGCTTAATGATTATTTTAAGTAAAAAAAGTATAAAATTTTATATGAGTTATTTGATTTAATAGGTGAAGTTAATTCAATAATATTTATTTGTCAATTTGATTAATCAACTTGGTATGATAGATTAGGTGGAGGAGTATTTACTGATTCTATTATGGATAGAATAAGTCATAATGCATATGTTATCCCATCATCAACTAATAATATCAGAAAACACTTTGATAATGAAAAATTAGATAAATTCATTAAAGAAATAGAATCCAAATAATTAAAAAAATTCAACAAGGAGTAACACATAAAAATGTAACTCCTTTTTACCTTTTCTCAAGGATTAAATTAGAATGAAAATTACCTAGTTTTCAAGCATTAAACTACCTGTTCCCAGGCATTAGAATATTCACTACTCGAAAGAATGCCCTAAAAATGGTAAAATAGTAGTGGAAGCAGAGAGGTCGGCTTCAGTGCAAAATGGCTTGGTAAACCTCTATGAGTAGTGGAAGAAATTACCACAACCGCTTAATCTTGCTTAGCCCTCTGAGGCCTTGATTAGACAGATAAAATCCCTTAACTAAGGCAAAGATCAAGGATTAGAGTCTCATCTATATATGACATTGTATATAGAAAAAAACTTATTATCTTTAGTTCAAGGTTTTAATAAATTCTATTCTCTTGAGTGTATTAATAGCCTTGTTGAGACTACAAAAAATATAATTATAGCTATTGCGTACTCGGTAAAGAAAATTATTGATTAAGGTTTTGCATTACTTGGTATTCAAAGCGTTGAAAGGATGTAGTTTATGTATCAAAATATTCAAATTCGAAATGCATGTGTTGCAGATTTAGATGATATATTAAATATTTATGCGTTTGCGCGCAAATTTATGAAAGAACATAATAATCCTGCTCAATGGAAAAATAATCATCCAAGTCGTGAACTAGTTAAAAATGATCTTGATAATGGTAATCTCTATGTTATATTAAAGGGGAATATAGTTTGTGCTGTTTTTGTGTTTATAATTGGAGAAGATCCTACATATAAAAACATTTATGATGGGTCTTGGATTTCTAACACTGTGTACGGAACAATTCACAGAGTTGCGAGTAATCAAACTATTAATGGCGTATTTAATCTAATTGTGAAATATTGTTTGACTAAGATAAAGCATTTAAGAGTTGATACACATCCTGATAATATAATTATGCAAAATGTTATTCTTAAAGAAGGGTTTATCAAATGCGGTACTATATTTGTTAGTGATGGTACAAAGCGTATTGCATACGAAAAAATTTAAACTAGTATTTGAAAAATAACATTCCACTTTTATATTAGGTCTATACTTGATATAGCGGTGGAATTATAATGCCTTGGTGGTGGAATCATAATACACGTAAGATTCAAAAATCTGATGCAAGTTATATCTTGTGGATTCAAGTCCCACTCATGGGACAATTGAAAATACAAAACTCTTGTCTCATGAATAAAATGGTACTAGAAGTGCCGATGTTGACGATAATTTACTGTCTACATTCAGTTCTTTCTTCTAGTACCATTTTATATTGTGTAGGTGATAATACTTTTTTATTTTGTTCCGTCAACACCTTTGCAGATTAAAGATATAGTAATTTCAATCATCTCTTCAAGAGGAATCTTTTTTCCTCCGTTTACCCAAAATTTATACATCTCTAAAGTTGATGCTCTCATGAACGCAAATGTCATTTCTTCCT
>CAVEUC010000042.1:0-13466 GCA_963619035.1 Lachnospiraceae bacterium GAM79 | reverse complement strand
GATTTACATAGCTATGCTGATAGTAAAATAAGGGATTGTGCTTTTGCCAATTCAAATATTTCAGAAATTATTTTTAATAAGAGCTGTATTGAAATCGGTAAAAGAGCTTTTTTTAATTGTAAAAATCTAAAAACAGTTATCATTCCAGATACTATAAAGAAAATTAATGACGAAGCCTTTCGTGGATGTTCCAATTTGAAAATTGTAAAAATTGGCAATAATGTAGAATATATTGGAGAAGCAGCATTTAGGAATTGTGAAAAATTATTTATGATAAACTTACCGAATACTGTTTGTAAAATTGGTAATAATGCATTTTTGAAATGTTCATTGAAACTTGTTATTAATGACTCATCCATAAATTTAAATAAAAATTGCTACGGATTAGGTAAACCATCTATAACAAAAAATTTTAATTTTAATATAATTAATGTTAATGACTTTTCATTTTTGATTTCAGATAAACAAAATTATCTTATTAGATATTTAGGCGATAACAAAATATTAAATTTACCAAAGTTATCTGATGGCGAAACATATGAAATATTAAGTGATGCTTTTAAAGATAACTTAACATTAAGTTCTATTGAAATACCAGATTGTGTTACATCAATTGGTAATTACGCGTTTGATGGATGCAGCAACTTACAAAGTATAATAATTCCTAATAGTGTAATTGTTATAGGAAATTTTGCATTTCAAAGATGTGGCAAGTTAAAAAGCATAATTATTCCGAATACTACAACTTCGATTGGGGAAAAAATTTTTTACAAATGTTATTCTTTGAGCGAGATAACCATACCATTTATAGGGCAAAAAATGAATAATCCGTCTTGTTTAGAATATTTATTTAATGATTATGTGAACACGTATTATTATAGTTCAAATAAAAATACTATTCCTTTTTCTTTAAAAAAAGTGAATATTACTAATGCAACAACTTTTGAAAAAAATTCATTTTTGAATTGCTCAGGTATAACTAATATAACAATACCAGATAATATAACTATTATAGGTTTTGATTCCTTTAAAGGATGTGATTCGTTACAATATAATGAATATGATAATGGATATTATTTAGGTAATGAAAAGAATCCGTATTTAGTATTCGTAAAGGCTAAATCTATTGAAATAACATCATGTGATATAAATGAAAACTGTAAAGTTATTTACGGAGAAGCATTCTGTAACTGTACAGGCTTAACAAGTATAACAATACCTGATAGTGTAACCAGCATAGGCTCATACGCATTTAAAAATTGTAGCGGATTAACAAGAATTATCATCCCTGATAAGGTAACTAATATAGGTGACGGTGCATTCTGTAACTGTAGTTATTTAACAACAATAACTATACCTGATAGCGTAACCGCTATAGGTGACAGTGTATTCGATAAATGTTATTCCTTGGTAGAAGTAATAGATAAATCATTAACTATTACTAAAAATGGTATATCATTTTTAGATAAATGGTATCGTCCATTAAATATCAAAACTTCTGGAACAAGTGATATAGTAAATAAAGATGGGTATTTATTTTATACATATAAGAAAATTAACTATTTAATTAAATATATAGGTAATGAAACATCATTAGTATTACCAAGTGATTATAATGGTGAAACATATGAAATATATAAATTTGCTTTCTATAATAATGCCAAAATAATAGATATTAGAATACCTGATAATGTAGTTTCAATTGGTGATAATGCATTCGAAGATTGTAAAAATTTAAAGTGCATAAAAATTTCCGCTAGTTTAAAAACACTAGGTAGTTGTGTTCTTGCTGGATGTAACGCGCTAGAAGACTTAACCATACCATTTGTTGGGAAAGATGAATTTAGCAACGTAGGATTATCCTATTTGTTTGGTAGATATGATAGTAGATATGATACTAGTATTCCTAGTTCTTTAAAAAAAGTATCGATTACAAAAAAAATTCATAGTTATACATGTAGAGGATATAGAGATATTATAAGTATATCTATTCCAAATGATATTACAATTATTGAAGATTCAACTTTTCAAGGATGTAAAAGCTTAACTAATATTACTATTCCTGAAGGCGTAACATCAATTGGCGCTAAAGCATTTAAAGGATGCAATAATTTAATTAATGTTAAAATTCCTGAAAGTGTTACATTTATTGGTGGTGGAGCATTTGAAAATTCAAAGAAATCAACATCTATAGTTATTCCATATGGAGTAAATGCAATAAATAAGTCTGAATTTAAAAATTTTAAGAATTTAAGTAGCATAGTTATTCCTGATACTGTGACTACAATAGAGGCATTTGCCTTTAGCAATTGTGAAAATTTGATAAATTTGGTAATTCCTGATAGTGTTGTTTCAATTGGTGATAATGCATTCGAAAATTGTAAAAATTTAAAGTGCATAAAAATTTCCGCTAGTTTAAAAACACTAGGTAGTTGTGTTCTTGCTGGATGTAACGCGCTAGAAGACTTAACCATACCATTCGTTGGGAAAGATAAAACTGATGATAATGACTTGACATATTTGTTTAGTAAAGATGATCATAATTTTTATCGAACTGATACAATTCCTAGTTCTTTACATAAAATTTGTATAACAAAAAAAATAAATTCTAAAACATTTAAATATTCAAAAAATATAATAAGTTTAGAGTTGCCTAAAACATTATCTACAATTGAAGATTGTGAATTTGAAAATTGTGAAAACTTAACAAGTATAACAATACCTAATAACGTAACCAGTATTGGCTCACAAGCATTTAAAAATTGTAGTAGATTAACAAGAATTATCATCCCTGATAGTGTAACCAATATAGGTGATTATGCATTCGAAGATTGTGAAAACTTAACAAGTATAATAATACCCGATAGTGTAACTGAAATTGGTTATCATGTATTATCAGGATGTACATCCTTAGAAGAAATAACGGTACCATTTATTGGCAAAAGTGAATTTGAAACGGAACATATAACCTATTTGATTAGTTGTGATTTTATGGGGCGGGAGATTCCTAGTTCCTTAAATAAAATTACTATTACAAAATACATTGGTAGTTCTTCATTTAACAGGGTTAATAATTCTATTAATGTAATAATTAATAAGACAACAGTAATTGAACATGGTGCTTTTTATGGTGCTGAAAATTTAAATATATTTTATTTAGGCACGTTTAGTGAACTTAAAAATTTTATTCCATACTCAAGATTTATATATTCAATAAACAATCATATATATTTTTATTTGGAAGAGGAACCTACAAATAAAAATTTTAAATATTGGCATTATGTAGATGGTGAACCAACTATACGGGATACTTCCAATATAAGAGACGATTCCATAGATAATTTTAATTTTATTACTAATCATGATTCAATAACTATAACAAAATACCACGGAACTGAAAAGAATGTTATTGTACCAAATTATATTAATAATAAACCTGTAACTGAAATTAAAGATGGTGCCTTTAAAAATTGTAAAAGTATAACAAGTGTAGTAATTCCTAATGAAATCATATCAATAGGATCTGCGATATTTGAAGGATGTGAATCTATATCTGAAATTATATTGCCGTTTGTAGGACGTAGTAAAACACAAAATGAATATTTAGCATATTTATTTGTAGGTGGTTTTTATAAAGAAAATAAAAATTGTTATTTACCAAGTTCGCTAATAAAAGTTACTATAACAACTTCAATAGGCGAAAAGGCATTCATTAATTGTACAAGTTTAACAAGCGTTACAATAGGTAATGGCGTAACATCTATTCCTTATATGGCATTCTATGGTTGCACTAATTTAAGCACCATAACAATTTCTAGCAACGTAACTTCCATAGGTTATCTCGCATTCGGTAATACAAACTTAGCAACAGTTTTTTACGAAGGAACAAGGTCTAAACGGCAGAATATTTCCGGTTATTTAGATGTCAATTTAAAGACCGATAGTATACATTATTACTCGGAGACGCAACCATCAAATACTGCTGAATATCACTATCGGCATTATGTAGATGGTGAACCAACTATATGGCCATGGCGGAAATAAAACATCTTAACTTATTAGATCCTCATTTTGAGGATCTTTTCTTTTAATTAAACAAATCCTCTACTTCTTTAGTTGTTTTTTTCTATGGCTATCAAGCCCTAAATTGATGGCTCCAAAGTACTAGAATATTTACAGGATTCTAGATTAATAATTGTCAAATAAAAAAACTCATTACATTTAAACAAACCAAATATTAATTTTTACATATAACTTTAAAGTTAAATTATTATATGTTAATAAAGTCAAAAGTCTCGGAATAGAAATATTAAAAGTCTCGGAATGAATTTGCAAAATCTCTCGGATTAGAATAATTTTTAACTAATACTAAAACTCTTTTTACATCATTTTTTAGCATCTTAAAATTAAAATTATAATAACTACAAAAAACTAATAATAATTATGATAAATAAATGTTAAAATTTAAAAGAAAGCAAGAGGAAATTACATGGTATTTAAAAGAACAAAAGCTTATGGATATATATTTATTTTTCTATTCATTTCTTTTATTCCTGTAGTTATATGGTTATTCATAAGCTTAATGAGTAGTAAAAAAGATCCTGATCCATTATTAATTAGTATGGCTATTTTATGTTTATGTCTCGATATATTATTTTTAATTTTATCTATAGTTTTTATCTTACAAAAAAGAGATGCTATAACTATTAAAGATAATAAAGTTATTCTAAAAACTTATAAAGAACAAGTCATATCTTTTAACGATATTAAAGATATTAGAAAACATTGTAGTTATTTCAATGGTAGAGGAGCTTATATAGCTAGTAAAATTGGTCTATTAAATTCTGGTTATATTCAATTTACATTGAAAGATAATAAAAAAATATATATAAAAGATATTAAAGATGTTACTGAAGTTTGTTTTACTTTAAGAGAAATAATTTTAGGTATAAAACGTTAATTTTTCGTATTTATCACCAAATTGTTTATTTATCCCCAAAAATTTAGTATTATTTTGGTGATAAATTAAAAAAGGGGGTTATTTTATGAGAAAAATTTTTGATTATTCTAAGCTTGCTGAAAGAAATTTTGACATTGAAATTCTTAACTATGTTTCTCTTATTAACGAATATAAAGGAAGACAAGAACTTTATTTAAACCAAAAAAAAGAAAACTTAGATAAACTTATCGAAATATCTAAAATTCAAAGTACTGAGTCTTCAAATGAAATCGAAGGAATAATAACAACTAATCAAAGACTTAAAAAATTAATGTCTGATAAAACAACACCTAGAAATAGGAGCGAAAAAGAGATTCAAGGATATCGTTATGCTCTTAATATTGTTCATGAAAGTTTTGAATATATTCCAATTATGCCAAGTACAATTCTTCAGCTTCATAAGGAAATGTATAAATTTTTAGATGTTTCGTTTGGTGGAAGATTTAAAGATACACCAAACGAAATAGATGCTTTTTATACTGATGGAAAAAAAGTCGTTCTTTTTAAACCATTAGAACCATATGAAACACCTGAAGCTATAGAAACAATCTGTCAAGAATACAACAAAGCAATAAATAAATACAATATTAATCCTTTAATAGCTATCCCAGTTTTTATCCACGATTTTCTTTGTATTCATCCATTTAATGATGGCAATGGTAGAATGTCTAGATTATTAACTACACTTCTTCTTTATAGAAGTGGTTATGTTATCGGAAAATACATATCTCTTGAGAAAAAAATTCAAATTACTAAATCTGAATACTACACTTCTTTACAAGAGAGTTCAGTTGGATGGTTAGAATCTACTCACGATGATACACCTTTCATAAAATATCTATTAGGCACAATAATAGCAGCATATAGAGATTTTGAAGATAGAGTTAATATTGTCGGACACAAAATGTCAGCATTACAAATGGTTGAAAAAGCTATTAAATCAAAGATAGGAAAATTCACTAAAAGCGACATAATGGAATTATGTCCGGAAATAGGAAGAGGCTCTGTTGAACAATCACTTAAAACACTTTGTGATAAAGGTTTAATTAAAAAAGAAGGAAGTGGTAGAGCTACATTTTATTATCAAAAATAAAGAGATTTTTTTATTTAATAATAAAAATATAGTCAAGGCAAAAGTACTTACTATGTACTTATAAAATAATTATTCTCGTAAAAGTATATGTAAATTACGAGAAAAATATAAAAATGTGATAAAATTTTTGTTATATTTTCTATGTTTAGAACATTTTAATATTTAAAACATACCTAATTCTTTTAAAATGTATAGTTAAAAAATATGAGTTTTATAACAAACTCAAAATTTGCTTTATTAACCAATGTCTATAACATATAAATATTCTAATAGATAAAAATTAATCAAGATATTAAGCAATATTTAAGCAAGATGTTTGTATATTTTTTTAACTACAAAAACTATTGTTAATATTTAATTTCGAATAAACACTTTAATAAAAAATCAAAAATATTATAAATAACACAAAAGAAAAAGCACTTTACAGTGCTTTAATTTTGTTCTATAAATTCTTTTCCAAGCTCATCTGTTTCAGCATAGAATCCTAATGGTTCACCTTCTTCATCTATAAATTTACAGATCGTACCTGTTTCAAAGTTATTTGAATCTTCATAATCCCAATCAGAGAATTTAATTACTGTTCCTTCAAGTGTCCACTTAAATGTATCGGTATATGTTTTTCCACTATCTTTGATATATTGAATTCTTTTACCTGTTCCATCATTACTAAATGTAATAGTATATGTATACCCCCATGGACCATCATAAAGGAATGAATTATTTAATAAATAAGTATTATAATCATAAGAAGAACTTAATACATATATTTCTTTTGTTACAGTAATTTCAGGAGTAGCAACAGAAGTAACAGTAATAGTAGCTTTACCTTCTTTTAATGCATCGATTACTAGATTATTATTTATATCTACACTTACTTTTAATACGCTTTCATCACTACTTGTAGCTGTGATAGCTTTAGATGCTTTAGAAGGAGATACAGACATATCCCAAGAATAAGAATTACCTTCTACTAAAGAAGAATTAAAGTAAGGATTAATTTTTGCATTAAATGTAATTTTTTCTACTTTAGCATCTGTGATCGTTACATCAACTCCTTTATTTACATATGTATAAACTCCATCAACTTTTTCATAATATCCAAATGTTAATGTTGTAGTACCTGTAGCAAGAATTTGGAATCTTCCATCATCTGTTAATTGAACAACTTCACTATTTGATGAAGAAATTGGTGTGATATTTACATCGAGAGCTTTTTTAGGTGAATATGTTTTAGCATATCCAAATATATATGAACAATTTAATGGAATAGCATTAGCATCAACACTAACATCATCAAAATTACTATTTCTTGCAAGTAATCCAATCTCTTTAACTTTTGTTAAGAAATAATTATCTGGATTTAAAATATCACTAGCTTTTTCACTTGCTTTATCTCCATATTCAATAACAGCATTTATTACGCTTTTTGAAACATATTGATCAGTTGTGTCGCTCTTACTTTTATATGTGGCCATGTAATCGCAATTATATGATTCAAGTCTAGTTTTATCTTTATTTGTAGTATAATCTACAACAACATCTGCTTGAACAGTATTTCCTAAATCACCATCATAAGAATAAGTTGCATTTAAAGAATAATAAAACAATTCTTGATCAGCATCATAAGTAACAGTAAAAGAAGTTAATCCAAGTTGAGTTAAATAAACATTACTATATATAAAATCAGCAATAAAAGTAGCTAATTTTCCTGTGCTATTAGCACTTGTTTCAATTGCTAAATTATCACTTAAAATATATTCATCACTGCTTAATCCTGCTTCTTTAGCTTCTTCATCAGTATCGACGATAAACTTTTTAACTCCGCTATCTTTATAGTTAGGAGTAGGAGTTTCATCATTATCATAATCTGTAATTTCAGTATACATATCATATGAATATACTGAACCGTCCATATTATATTTATCTACTGTTTTAGTTTTGATTGTTTTATAAGTAGTCGAAAAATTTTCTTCACCTTTAATAGTACGAGTATAAGTACCACTAGAAGAACTTGTATTATCGCTATATTGTGTAATATTTTCTACTGTTTTATCAATAATTGTTCCAGATTGTGATACTGTTTGAATAGTTACATTTTTAGCATCGTTAGCTTCTGCATTAGTAAATGAAGAAACTTGATTATATACTTCTAAAAATGTTAATGGATTTATATCTGGAGTCCAAGGAGTTTCACAACCTGCTAAGAATACTGATGTACATGCAATTGATAAAATTAATAAACCTTTATTTTTCATAAGATAACCTCTTTTTTTACTTAAATTATTTTATTTTTAATATATATTTTTTGCAATTAATATTTTGACTTTTTATATTTTAATTCTAAAATATTAATTGTTATGAAAAAATCTATTTTATTATTAAGCTCTATTATGTTAATTCTTACAGGTTGTAATACAACTACACCTAAAGATGATGATAAAGGTGGAGATACTCCAGTTACTCCAACTGTTGTTTTTGATAAAAACCTTATAGGTTTATGGTACATTAATAGTTCTTCAACTGGTATGGTATCTATCAATTTACCTTTTACAGTTAATGAGAACGAAACTGTAGATTTAGGTGGTCAAAATTTTACATTAGATGGATATTATGCTGAATATACAAATGTATTCCAATTTAGCTATGGATCTTACTATTTTATAATCGAATATGACGCAACTAGCGATGATGTAAATTATGCATTCCAACATGGAGAAGATTACGATTTTGGCTATGCAGCTAGAACACAAAACGAAACTGGAACTTACGACTACATTGGTGAAGAATATCCAATGGATAAAATTAATACATATTTAGGAACAGAAGGTAATGTGCCTTCAATGAGTACAGATAAATATTATTTAGACTTATTTAATTCTTCTATCTATAACGCTAAATGTGCTGATATCGAAATAAGAAATTCTTCTTTAGATGCTTTTATAACTTACTTAAATTCATTATTAGAAGAAGGATATATCTTCTCAAATTACACTAAAGATAATGGTAAAAGTGATGTATTCTATGTAGGATACGATTCTTCTAAAACTTATACGATAAGAGCTAGATATTTTTCTGATGGATCTGAAAGCCATATATTCGTATATAAATATAACGAGAATATAAAGAGTTAATTATGAAAAAATTATTTGTTTTATTATTACCTTTATTAATAGTTACATCATGTAACAATCAAGAAAAACCAATAGAACCAGTTGATGAAGCTACTCTTTTCACTAACTTTGAAAACCAATTAAGACAATTAGAAGGACATGTTAAATCATGTGAAATATACCTTGAAAGAACAAGTAAATATTCATCTGGAGATTCTTCTTTAATTACTATATTAACTGATGAAAGCATTAAAACTAGATATACATATAATGATTCATATGTAGTAGAAGCTAAAGGAACAGCTGCTTTTTTAAGTGATGATTCAGTAAGTATTTCTACATCTAGTGAATATACGATGCAAATAACAAATGATAGCGAAAAATTCTATAAAGTAATAGATTATGTTGATGATGATTGGCAAGATAGTTCTACAAGTATCGCATACACTGATGAAGGTGTAGCTTTAAATTATAATATTGGCTTTGCTCAAGATGATATCAACAATATCGAAGCTATGAGAGGATTAACCGATACCTTAAAATATGAATATTCTTATACAAATTTTGAAGGTAAAATAGAAGATGATAAATTACATTACACATATGAGCTTGATCTATATACAATCTACGATGGTGGAGTTAGATCTATTTCTGAAAAAATTACATACGACAACACATTAACAATTGAAAATGGTATCGTTACTAAACTTAGACAAAAATATGCTGATATTTTATATTACGCTGAACAGCCTTTAAATAGTATGGAAGTTGTTAGTACAACAATCTATACTCAAGGTGAATATAGCGAATTTAGTGGCACTATATTACCTCATTAATTAATAGGATATTAAGAAATTGTTATTAAAATTATTTTTTTGTTGCAAAAAAATTTTTTTGTTTTAAAATCAAAAAATATTAAAAGTAAATGAATATTTATCATTATCATTTACTAGAAAGAAGGAAATTTAATGAAAAAGAAAAATTTATTATTTACACTTACAGCTTCTGCATTATTATTAACAGGCTGTAACACTGGAGGAAATACACCTGTAACTCCTGAGCCTCCAGTTGAAGTAGATACAAAAAAAGCAATCACATTCGAAGGACATGATTATGCTTTCGCTTCAGGATTAGCTGAAAAAGCAGATGCAGGTGAAACTATAACATTTAAGGTTTTAGCTTTATCAGGTTATGAAATCGTCGATGTTAGTGCTAAAGATGCTAGTGGTTCTACAGTTGCATTAACTGGTGATGTCAACACTCAATTCTCATTTGTAATGCCAGCAAGCGAAGTAACAATCAGCGCTACAGCTCAAGGTGCATATTTCCATATCGGATTTGAAGATGACTCTAAAGTAGTTATTACACCTGAATATTATGAAGCTGGGGTAAAAACAGTTAAAAACTTTGTCGCAGGATTTATTGTAGATAATAACGATAAAATTCAAAGTGGTGATTATGTTTATGCTCGTGCAGGACAAGAAGTTTCAATTATCGCTAATACCGTTTGGTTTGCTGATAATCTTAGCATTACAGTAAATGGAGTTGAAGCAGAAAAAGAAAACTATATTGTATATAATGAACCTACAGAAGAAGGTGCTGAAGCAACAGTTAAATATACATATAATGCTTATAAATTTGTAATGCCTAATGGCGATGTAAAAATCGATGTTTCTGCAACTGAAAAAGCAGCTACAGTTGTTCCAGAAGAAAATGATAAACTTGAAGCTAAAGTTTATAAGATTGTCGACGAAGAAAAAGTTTATACAAACAGTTTCTTTGCTGGAGAAAAAGCATATGTCGATGTTACTGTTAAAGATGAATATAAAGATAACTGGGTAGTCGGATCATGCAGTTACAGCTTTAAATCTGTAACTGGTTACGATATAACAGAAAAAGATTGTAGTTATACCGCAACAGAAGTCGCTGCAAAGGCAACATATTCTTGTAGCATTTCATCATATACAAACTATGTTACTGATATTGTCTTTACTTTTAAACTTCAAGAACTTAAATATGTCGGTAAAGATTTCCTTGGTTCATACTATGGTAAAGAATTCTATGGTTCTGGTAATTCCAATAATCCTTATAGCTCAAGCACTAAAACAATGACTATTGATGCAGCTGGAAATGTTAAAATTGGGACAACATCCTTAACAATCAACGATTCAGAATTTGACGAAACAAATAAAACTTTTGGAACATTAAAATCTGACGGAAAAACAAGCGAAAGAACAGTTCATTATGATGGTAAACTTGCTTGGACTCCATATTATTCCTACGATAGTAGCGAAGAAAGTGATATTTTTGTATACATTAAAGATGTTATTTCTTGGAACAATATTACTATCAATAGAAATAGTGATGTTTCTATGAAAACTGGTGGTGGACTTGCTTTTGTTGAATTTGTTGATAGCACAACTAGTGAAGTAATTGGTAACTTTATGAAAGTTAATGGTTCAATCTACTTGAATGTCACAGCTAAAGATAGTGATGGTACTGTTTTAACTACAGCAGATGTTACTTCAAGCGTTGCATTTGACGTTTATAAAGGGGACACTGTAGTAGCTACACATGCTGCTGCTTAATAATACCATTTATTAAAATCTATAATTGGTCTTCCTTAATGGAAGACCTTTTATTTTATATAAACACCAATATATTTTAATACATTGTTGTTTTGCTCCATTAAATCCAATATAATTGTATTTATAGGAGCAAATATGATAGTTACAACATCTATTTTAAAAGATAAATATAAAAAATATGCTAATCCATTAGACAAAATAAAAAGAGATACAGATAAAAAAATAATATTTAGATTAACAAAAGGATTGTACGAAACAAATAAAAATACAAATCCATACCTGTTAGCGTCTTCAATATTATCTCCATCATATTTAAGTTTTGATTGGGCTTTATCATATTATGGATTAATACCAGAAAGAACTGTTGCAATAACATCTGCTTCATTAAATATAAGGAAAAACAAAACATATATTAATTATTTTGGAAGATATGAATATATGGATGTACCTAAAAAAGTCTTTTCAGAAGGATTAACATATATAGAAGAAAATGATTATATTGTAAAAATAGCAACTAAAGAAAAAGCAATATGTGACTCTCTTTCGAAATTGAGACCGGTTTCGAATATTGAAGAACTTAAAGAATTACTATTTGAAGATAAACGTATTGATGATAACGAATTTTTATCATGTAATTTTAATGAATTAATAAAATTAGCTGAACTATATAATAAGAAAAATTTACATTTATTAATTAAATTAATTAAAAGGGAGTATTTAAAATGAATAATGTTATCGAAACAATGATTGCAAAATATAATCCACAAAATAATAGCGAAAGAGAATGTGCTATTAAAGAAATAATTCAAGAGATAGCATTAGCCGGATTATATCGTGGGGGATTTTTTAATAAAGCTGCATTTTATGGCGGAACTTGTTTAAGAATTTTTTATGGTTTAGACAGATTTAGTGAAGATTTAGATTTCGCTTTAATTAAAAAAGATCCAGAATTTAAATTAGAAAATTATTTTAAATCTATTCAAAAAGAATTTAATTCTTATGGTATAGAAATAGATATAGAATCAAAAGAAAAAAATATTAATTCAAGCGTCCAAAGTGCGTTTTTAAAGGGAAATACATTAATGTTTTTAATATCTTTTTTTCCAAAAAGCGAAGAAGCTAAAAAAATAATTTCTAATCAAAAATTAAAAATTAAATTTGAAGTAGATACAGATAATCCTGGTGGTGGGATAACCGAAAATAAATTCAAATTATTGCCTTCACCTTATGAAGTCCGCGTATTTGATGAATCAACATTATTTGCTGGCAAAATACACGCTCTTATTTGTAGAAACTACAAAAACCATGTTAAAGGTCGAGATTATTATGATTATCTTTTTTATATATCCAAAGGCTCTAAATTCAATCTAGAATATTTAAAAAATAAACTTAATAACACAAATAATGAATTATTAGAAAATGGTGAATTAACACTAAATAAAATTAAGGAATTATTAAAAAATAAATTTGAAACCGTAAATTACGATTTAGCTAAACAAGATGTTTCTAATTTTATAAAAGATGTTGATAAAATTAATTTATGGAAGAAAGAATTATTTCTTTCAACATTAGATGAACTTAAATGTAATTAAAAGAAGAGGAAGAAAAAAATGGAAGATACATACAATTTAAATAGATTTATAATCGCACAAGATGAAGACTATAAAACAGTAATC